>JAPOZD010000363.1 GCA_026706245.1 Alphaproteobacteria bacterium | reverse complement strand
GGACCGTGGCCGGTATGGCCTGTGTCGCGAAGGGTCCGAACCGGGATAGTCCCGTTCCGTCCCCGACATGGAATACCCGCCGGCTTCGCACGTTCCTGCGTCCCCGGCGTCCGGGCGATCCCGGAGCCTCCAACGCAATCTTTCCGGCCGGTATGCGCTATTGCCTCGCCAACGAGAACGCGCCCGCGATCCCGCTGTGTTCGAAGACGCCGCCGGCCTCTTCGTGGTTCGGTCCATAGAACCGCCCATCCAGCCCGGCAGCCTGGAACGAACCGCTCTGCATCGAGACGCCCTGCCAGTGAATATCGTTGCTGGGAGCGCCGGAAACCCGTTCGGCGATGTTCGTGAATTCGAGCTCGAGTGAAGACGCGCCGAGGTCCACGGTCATGTCCGCATCGCCGATGACTTCCGCGCCCAAGCTTGAACTTTCGACCTTCACGCCGGCCATGGCGCCTGTCCATGTCACGCTGCCGGTCAGCGGGTTCGAACCGCTACCCGTTCCATGAGACATGGGAAAGGCGAATTGGACGTCCATGCCTTGAAGGGTCGTCGATCCGCGGAGCGGCGTGCCGACATTGTAGTTCCCCCATACGCCCAAGGTGTCGTAACCGAGTTTCCCGCCACTTGCGGTCGCCCTTCCTGTCTGGACTCCATTGCGGGTTTGCTGGCCGGTAATGGTCACCTCCGGATTGTCCGGATGCACGTCGCGCAGGTCGATCACCGCAGTCTCGCCTTGAAACACCACGGTGCAGACCGTGCTGTCACAAGACTCCGCCAATCGAAACAGCTGGCCTTGCGCGGACACGAGAACGTCGCCCAACACGATCGTATCGGGCGCGGGGCCCGAAGGGTCGGAGCTGCCTGGACCGGAGCCGGACATGCCGACGCTGCCGCCTCCTCCCCCGCCTCCGCATGCTGCAAGCAATATGGTCGCGCCCGCAAGCGCAGTCGAAATGCGTACTCCCATGGGAACCCTCCATAGCTCCAGCGCGACAGGTCTCGTCGGAGCCGCCTCCCGAAGCGCCGGCACGAATGCGTGAGACAGGTCGAAAGATAAACCGGCAGCGTGCTTTCGAGCGTCCCCGGTATTGGGGAGATTTGGCGATATTCTTGCCGTGTATCGGCGAATCCGGGGAGCATAGGGCTCACCGTATCCAGCGTCGCAGGCTACGGGACAATCCGGTGGGTCGGGACCGGCCCGAACCCCGGAGTCAGGGCGATTCTTTCCGGCAGAGAATCTCTATCGGCAGGGTGCGGCGCTCCTTCGCCGCTCGGCCGGTGTTGGCCACAGCGTCCCCGGCGCGTTCGCCGAGGGCCAGCATGACGGCGCGGTGGGGCGGCTTTCCGCCGGCCTCTACGATGGCGCGCGAGCGGGCGGCGAAATCCCGCGCTTCCCCGCTTGTGTCCCGCAGGCTTTCGATTTTGAAACCTGCGGCTTCAAGCTCCGCGCGGGTGTCGTCCGGCGTGGCGAGGAAGCTCGATGCGGCGGTGGCCGCCCAGGGCAGGGGGTAGTCGGGGTCGCCGCCGGGGCCTTGCGCCACTTCCGACAGGGCGAGCCACCCGCCGGGCTTCAGCACGCGGCTGACCTCCCGGTAGAAGGCGCGCTTGTCGGCGATGTTCATGGAGACATTCATCGAATAGGCGCCGTCGAACGCCTCGTCCCCGAACGGCATCGCCAGCGCATCGCCCTCGTCGAACGACACGCGGCCTTCGAGCCCGAGCCGCGCGGTCAGGAGCCGTGCGACCTCGCAGAACTCCGCCGTCAGGTCGATTCCGGCGACCCGGCAGCCGAACCGCTGCGCGATGTAGCGCGCCGGGCCGCCGAGGCCGCTGCCGATATCCAGAAGGCGGTCTTTCGCGGAGACCGTCAGGCGGTTCGCCATGTCTTCGGTCGCTTCCAGACCGCGGCCGTGGAAATGGTCGTAGGGCGCGAGTTCTTCCAGGGTCGGGCTCGCCGGGTCGGCCCCGTCTTCCCGCAAGCCCGCCTCCAGCCGGGCGAGCAGCCCGCCCTGCGCGTAATGGCCCGAAATGTCCGGTGCCGTACTCATCTCCGGCCCTTCCCCGTGAAGGCGGAACGATAACAGGCCCTCTGGCGGGCGTCCCGGAAAGGGTTATATCGAGGGGGACGACTACGAGGGAGCACCGGCCATGAACGACGGAACGACCCTGCTTGCGAATATTCGCCTCGCCGACGGGAGCGCGGCGGACATCCGCATGACCGGCGGCATGATCGAAGAGATCGGACCCGGTCTCGACCCGGCGGACGCCGAGTGCTTCGACGGCGGCGGCCTGCTTGCCCTTCCCGGCATGACGGACGGGCATGTGCATCTCGACAAGACGCTGACCGGCCTGCCCTGGATGCCCCATCCCGCCGAGCCGGGCCGAGCAAGCCGCATCGCGGTCGAGCGCGGCCTGCGAGCGACGCTTCCGCCGCCTGCGGAGCGCGCGTCCAACCTGGTCCGTCAGGCTGTCGCGCTCGGCACGACTGCCTTCCGCAGCCATGCGGATATCGGACCCGATATCGGCATCCGGCACGTCGAGGCCCTGTTCGCGGTCAAGGCCGCCTTCTCCCATGCCGCCGACTTCCAGATCGTCGCCTTTCCGCAATATGGCGTGCTCGCCGCGCCCGGCAGTTATGAGCTGATGGACGAGGCGCTGGCGATGGGCGCGGACCTTGTGGGCGGCATCGACCCCATCGGCCAGGACGGGGACCTGGACGGCCAGCTGGATCTGCTTTTCCGGCTGGCCGGGAAGCATGACAGGGGCATCGACATCCATATCCACGACCCGGGCGAAGCGGGGTTGCGGGAAATCGGGGCTCTGGCCGAGCGCACCCGCGCGACCGGGCTGGAGGGCCGTGTCACCGTCAGCCACGGCTTCTGCCTCGGGGCCTGCCCGGACGATGTGTTCGAGCGCCTGGCCGGCGCCATGGCCGGGGCAGGCATGTCGCTCGCCACCCACGGGGGCGGGGCCTTCCCGCTGCCGCCGGTCAAGAAGCTGCGCGAACGCGGGGTCGAGGTGTTCGTCGGCAATGACGATGTGCGCGATACATGGGGACCCTACGGCGACGGGGACCTGCTGATCCGCGCCATGCTGCTGTCGTGGCGCTCGGGTTTCCGCACCGACAGCGACCTCGCCATCGCCTTCGACTGCGCCGCGGCCGCCCCGCGCCGGGAATTCGGACAAGACGACCGTGGCATCGCCGCCGGCGCGCCCGCCGACCTGTTCACGGTCCACGCCGAAACGCTCGCCGAGGCGGTCGCTCAGCACCCGCCGCGCGGGATGGTGTTCAAGGCCGGCCGGCTGGTCGCGCGGGATGGCGTCTATCTCGGTTGAAGGCGTCGTTCCGGTTGACAGAGGAGGCGGCGCATCTATGGTCTTCGGACCGAAGCGCCCGTAGCTCAGTGGATAGAGCGTCTGCCTCCGGAGCAGAAGGTCGCACGTTCGAATCGTGCCGGGCGCGCCAGAGCTTCGGGCGCGTGTTCCATGTCCCGATTTTCAAGGCCGGCGGTGACTCGCCGCGCGTTTCTCGCCTCGACCGGCGCCGGCTTTGCCCTTGCGCCGCTGGGCGGGGTCCGAGCGGCGCAGACGACCGGAGTGCGCCTGCGGGCGGCGCCGGCAACCGTGCGCCTCGTGCCGGAACCTTATGGCGAAACGGCGCTGTGGTGCTATGGCGGCAGCGTGCCGGGGCCGGAAATCCGCGTTCGCCAGGGCGAGCGCGTGCGGGTCCTGCTGGATAACGGCCTCGCCGAAGACACGACGATCCACTGGCACGGCCTCCGGCTCCCCAACGCCATGGACGGCGTGCCGGACGTGACCCAGCCGCCCGTCCGCCCCGGCGGGACTTTCGCTTACGAGTTCGACGCCGTGGATGCCGGGACCTTCTGGTACCACCCCCATTCCAACAGCATGGAGCAGGTCGCGCGCGGCCTTTACGGCGTGCTGGTCGTCGAGGAGCGCGAGCCGGCGCTTCGCGTTGACCGCGACGTGACCTGGGTGCTGGACGACTGGCGGATGACGGAGGAAGCGGAACTCGCGCCGGGCTTCGACAATGGCCACGACATGAGCCATGCCGGGCGCCTCGGCAATTGGGCTACCGTCAACGGCTCCAGCCCGGGAGAGTTCGCCGTGCGAGCGGGAGAGCGCATCCGGCTCCGCCTCGTCAATACCGCGAACGCGCGGGTCTTCGGCTTGCAGTTCGAGGATCACCGCCCGCAGGTAGTGGCGCTCGACGGCCACCCGGTCGCGCCCCATGCGCCGGAGGGCAGCCGGGTCGTGCTCGGCCCCGGCATGCGCGCCGACATCGTGCTCGACATGACCGGGGAGCCGGAGGCGAGGACGCCCGTGATCGACGCCTTCTACCGCAACCGGGAATACCGCCTGCTCGACCTTGCCTATGCGTCCGAGCCGCTGCGCGCCGCGCCGCCCGACTGGCCGCTCGTCCTGCCGCCCAATCCCCTGCCGGAGCCGGAGGTCGGGGGCGCTGTCCGCCATGAGATGATGTTCACCGGCGGCGCGATGGGCGGGGCGATCATGGCCGAGATGGGCGGCCGCATGGGCCCGGTCGGGCCGCGCTCTTTCTGGTTCGTCGATGGCGAAGCCCCTTCGGGAGACGTGCCGGGGCCGATGCTGACGCTCAAGCGCGGCCGGAGCTGCGTCATCGCGATGACCAACGCCACCGCCTGGCCCCATCCGATGCACCTGCACGGCCACGCCTTCCGCATCCTCTCCCGCAACGGCAGGCCGACGAAGCACCGGGAATGGCGGGACACCGTGCTGATGGAACCGCGGGAGAAGGTGGAAATCGCTTTCCTTGCTGACAATCCCGGCGACTGGCTGTTTCATTGCCATGTCCTCGGGCACCAGGCGAGCGGCATGAAGAGCCTGATCCGCGTGCTTTGAGGCGGGCAGGGAGGAAGAAGATGGGCAGAGCGCTGAGTGTCGATGTCGAGGCTTTTGAGCGGGACGGGTTCGGCGGCCCCTACTACGCCATGAGCGCGGAGGAGGCGCAGGAATACCGCCGCAAATTCGAGGCTTACGAGGCCGAGCTCGGCCACCGCGTCACCGAGGGCGACCCGCAGACCCGCTACAAGACGCATGTGCTGATGCCGTTCGCGGCGGACCTGGCGCGCCATCCGCGGATCCTCGACGCGGTCGAAGCCCTGCTCGGGCCGGACATTCTCTGCTGGACCAGCACCTGGTTCGTGAAGGACGCCAAGACGGAAGCGCAGACGATCTGGCACCAGGACGCCACTTATTTCGGCCTGCGCCCGCATCGCCATGTCACCGCCTGGCTGGCGCTGAGCGAGGCATCGGAGGAGGCGGGCTGCATGCGCTTCGTTCCCGGCACCAGCCGCGGCGGGCTGCTGCGACATATCGCCAATGCCGCCCCCAACAGCATCAACAATATGGGCCAGCGCACCGAGGCCGATTTCGAGCCGGAAGACGCGGTGCCCGTGCCGCTCAAGCCCGGCGAGTTCTCCATCCACCACACCCTTGCCGTCCACGCCTCCGGCCCCAATGAAGCCGACGACCGGCGCATCGGCATCGGCATTTCCTACATTCCGGCGAGCGTCTGCCATATCGGCACCGTCAGGGTGCCGGCGACGCTGGTGCGGGGCGAGGACCGCTACGGCCATTTCGAGCTCGAGCAGCGCCCGGAAGGCGCACTGGACTGGGACAGCTACCGCCGATACCGCGCCGCCTACAGCGAGAGCTATGCCGAACAGGTCGAGTGGCACGCGGAAGGGCGCTGGGAATAGTGGGCCGGCTCGCGGGCAAGGCCGCCGTCGTCACGGGCGCGGCCGGCGGCATCGGCCACGCCATCGCTTCCGCTTTCCTGCGCGAGGGGGCGGAGGTCATCATTGCGGACAGCGCCGCCGACATAGCGGAGCGCGCGCCGGAGGGGGCGGTTGCGCTGCGCTGCGACGTGTCCCGGTCGGCGGACGCGGAAGCTGCAACGGCGCTGGCGCGGGAACGCTTCGGCAGGCTGCATATCCTCATCAACAATGCCGCCGTTTTCGTGCCTTACGGCAGCGTCGTGGATGTTGCGGAGGAGGACTGGACGCGGTCCATGGCGGTCAATCTCACCGGCCCGTTCCTGATGAGCAAATACGCCGTTCCGCTGATTGCGGCGAGCGGCGGCGGCAGCATCGTCCATGTGGCCTCGCAGCTGGGGCAGGTCGGCAAGCCGGGGCACTGCTGGTACAACGCCGCCAAGGGGGCGCTGATCCAGCTGGCGAAAGTGATGGCGATCGACCATGCGGGCGAGGGTATCCGCGTGAACAGCCTCTCGCCCGGCCCCATCGGCACGCCGCGGGTTCATGCCAAGCACGGAGGGCGGGAGGCGGCCGAGCGGGAGAACGGCGCGCTCACCATGCTCGACCGCATGGGCCGGCCGGAAGAGATCGCCGAAGCGGCCTTGTTCCTCGCCAGCGACGAATCCAGCTACATGACCGGCGCCGACCTGCTGGTGGACGGCGGCTATAACGCATGGTGAGGCTGTTCGAGTCGCTTCGGGCCATTTTCTACGCGCCGTTCTACCTGGCGCTCGAACTCGACGCCTACGGAAAGCGCGGCCTCGAGGTGGAATTCGGCCGGCCTGACAGCCCCGACGACGCGGCTGCAAGCCTCTTCGGCAGCGGCGCCGATGTCATCTGGGGCGGCCCGATGCGCATGATGCAGTATCAGCAGCGGCATGGGGACGGGACGGTCGTGGCTTTCGCCGAGGCCGTGACACGGGACCCGTTCTATGTCGTCGGGCGGGAGCCGCGGCCCAATTTCCGCTTCGCCGATCTCATGGAAGCGCGGTTCGCCCGGGTTTCGGAAGTACCGACGTCCTGGCTCTGCCTGCAGGACGACATCCGCCGCGCCGGGTTCGACCCGGCTGTACTGGAGCGCGCGCCCGACCGCAGCATGGCGGAGAACGCCGATGCGCTGCGCGAGGGCAGGGTGGACGCCATCCAGGTCTTCGAGCCCTTCGTCGAAGACCTTCTGCATGAGGGCGCCGGGCATGTCTGGTATGCGGCCGCCCGGCGCGGCCCGACCTCCTACACGACGCTCTATACCTCCCGGCGCTTCGCTGAGGCCAATCCGGATGCGCTTTCGGCGCTTGCCGGCGGCGTCATGGAGGCGCTCGACTGGCTGCACGGGCACGATGCAGACGCGCTGGCGGACCGGCTGCAGGGCTATTTTCCGGATCTCGTCCCGGCACGTCTCGCCGGCGCGCTCGCGCGCTACAAGGCGGGCGGCGTCTGGGGCCGCAACCCGGTGCTGCCGCTGGAAGGTTTCGTCAGGCTGAAAGGCGCGCTCATCTCCGGCGGCTTCATCACCCGCGATATCCCCTTCGAAGCCTGCGTCGACAACCGCTACGCCGAACGCGCGCGGGATAGTCGCTGAAGGCGGGGCAGGGCGCTCCGTCCGCCGCCCGCCCTCACGCGGTCGGCA
The DNA here is from genome assembly GCA_026706245.1 of Alphaproteobacteria bacterium. Classification (GTDB taxonomy): domain Bacteria; phylum Pseudomonadota; class Alphaproteobacteria; order Bin95; family Bin95; genus Bin95. Next base: position 695 of record JAPOZD010000363.1, on the reverse strand, counting down.
GGGCGTAGTCCTTGAAGTCGTCGCGCAGCTTGGTTTTCAGCAGCTTGCCGGTGGCCGTGTGCGGGAGTTCGTCCACGAAGACGACATCGTCCGGTTTCCACCATCGCGCGATCTTGCCGTCATACCAGTCGAGCAGGTCGGACTTTTCCAGTTCCGCGCCTTCCTCCCTGACGGCAATGAGCAGCGGCCGCTCGTCCCAGTGCGGGTGGGCCACCGCGATGACGGCGGCTTCCACCACCTCGGGATGATCGACGGCGATGTTCTCCAGGTCGATGGAGCTGATCCACTCGCCGCCCGACTTGATGACGTCCTTGGTCCGGTCGGTGATGCGCATGTAGCCGTCGCCGTCCAGCGTCGCGACATCGCCGGTGGAGAACCAGCCGTCGGCAGTATGGGCGTCCGAGTCGTCCTGCCTGTGATAGGCGCTGGCGATCCAGTATCCCCTCACCTGCAAGTCGCCGAAGGCAATGCCGTCGCGCGGCAGCTCCCCGCCGTCGTCGTCCACGATGCGCATGTCCACGCCGAAGATCGGCCGGCCCTGCTTCTCGGAGAGGTCGAGCCACGCCTCCTCGTCCATGCCGTCATGCTTGGCGAGCGGCGTGTTGACCGTGCCGAGCGGCGACATCTCGGTCATGCCCCAAGCATGGCGGACTATGGCGCCGTAGTCGCGCCTGAAGATCTCGATCATCGAGCGG
>JAPOZD010000230.1 GCA_026706245.1 Alphaproteobacteria bacterium | reverse complement strand
TGTCCATCGGTTCGCCTGGATGGATCTTGTTGATGACCCCATCGATGCCCGCCATCAGCATGGCCGCGAAGGCGAGATAGGGGTTCGCCCCCGGATCGGGGAAGCGCACCTCGACGCGCTTGCCGTTCGGGCTCGCCACATAGGGGATGCGGCAGGAGGCCGAGCGGTTGCGGCTCGAATAGGCCAGCAGCACCGGCGCCTCGAAGCCCGGGATCAGCCGCTTGTAGGAGTTGGTGAGCGGGTTGGAGAAGGCGTTGATGGCCTTCGCGTGCCGGATGATGCCGCCGATATAGTGGAGCGCGAACTCCGAGAGGTCGGCATAGCCGTGGCCGGCGAAGAGCGGCTGGCCGTCCTTCCAGACCGACTGGTGGACATGCATGCCGGACCCGTTGTCGTCGATCACCGGCTTCGGCATGAAGGTCGCCGTCTTGCCGTAGCTGTGCGCGACCATGTGGGTCACATATTTGTAGATCTGCAGCGCGTCGGCGGCCCCGACCAGAGTGCCGAACTTGAGGCCGAGCTCATGCTGGGAGGGCGCCACCTCGTGATGGTGCTTCTCCATGTCGAGGCCCATCTCGGCCATGGTCGAGACCATCTCGGAGCGCATGTCGGCGCCGCTGTCCACGGGCGGGACCGGGAAGTAGCCGCCCTTCACGTCCGGGCGGTGACCGGGATTGCCTTCCTCGAACTCCGTCCCGGAGTTGTAGGGCCCTTCCGCGCTGTCGAGCATGTAGAAGGTCCGGTTCATCGACACGTCGAAGCGCACGTCGTCGAACACGAAGAACTCGGCTTCCGGGCCGAAATAGGCTGTGTCGCCGATGCCCGCTTCCTGGATATAGGCCTCGGCCTTCTTGGCGACCGAGCGCGGGCAGCGCTCATAGGACATGCCGGTAGACGGCTCATGCACGTCGCAGAACAGCACCATGGTGTTCTCCGCCATGAACGGGTCCATGGTGGCCGTGGTCGGGTCCGGCATCAGGATCATGTCGGACTCGTTGATGTCTTTCCAGCCGGCGATGGAGGAGCCGTCGAAGAAGATGCCGTCCACGAAGACATCCTCGTCCATGGTCGTCACATACTGGGCGGTGTGCTGCCACTTGCCGCGCGGGTCGGTGAAGCGCAGGTCCACATGGCGGACATCGTTGTCCTGGATTGCCTTGAGCACATCCTCGGGCGTCTTGCAGTTGAGCGACATGAGATAGGGGCTCCCTCTCTGTTCCGGAAGGCGCTCGCGCCGGGTGTCTAGATTGCGTCCGCGCCGGTCTCGCCGGTGCGAATTCGGATCGCTTCCTCGATGGGATAGACGAAAATCTTGCCGTCGCCGATGCGGGCGGTATAGGCCGCCTGCTGGATCGCCTCGACGGCCCGTTCGACCGCGTTGTCGTCCACGACGACCTCGATCTTCACCTTGGGCAGGAAGTCCACGACATATTCGGCTCCGCGATAGAGCTCGGTATGGCCCTTCTGGCGCCCGAACCCCTTCGCCTCCAGCACGGTAATGCCCTTGATGCCGACCTCGTGCAGCGCGTCCTTCACCTCGTCGAGCTTGAAGGGCTTGATGATCGCTTCAATCTTCTTCATCGCCGTCCCGCCGGTGATTGGCCTGATGCCGGTATGTTGAAAAGCACACTCCATGCCAGTCTGCAAGGCATGGGTATCCTTTGTAAATCAAGGGGTTTTCGCCCGCCAGGCCACCGCAATTGCATATATTTCCACCATATGCCCATTCCATAGGCGCCTGGATTGCCTGCCGAACGGGCGCTCAGAGCACGGTGCGGATGCGTTCGACCGCGCGTTCGATGTCTTCCTCGCTCGCCGCGTAGGAGAACCGGATGAAGCCCTCGCCATGCCCGCCGAAGCTGGTGCCGGCCACCGTCGCGACGCCCGCATCCTCCAGCATCCGGCTCTGCAGCTCGCGTGCGCTCATGCCGGTGCCCTCGATATTGGGGAAGGTGTAGAACGCGCCCCCCGGATCGACGCAGCGGAAGCCCGGAAGCTGGTTGAGCGCGCGCACGATGATGCGCCGGCGCGCATCGAAGGCCCGGCGCATGGTCTCCACGGCGTCCTGCGGCCCGTTCAGCGCGGCGATGCCGGCATATTGCGTGGCCGCGTTGACGCAGGAATGGCAGTTGACCGCCAGCCGCTCGACCAGAGGGAAGAGCGCCTTCGGCCAGACGCTGTAGCCGAGCCGCCAGCCCGTCATCGCATAGGTCTTGCTCCAGCCGTCCAGGAGGATGGTGCGCTCGCGCAGGCTCTCATAGCCGAGCAGCGAGACATGCTCGTTGTCCTCATAGAGCAGCCGGCTGTAGATCTCGTCGGAGAGGATCGCGACATGCGGATGGTCCTCGAGGCCGGCCGCCAGCTTGTCCATCTCCGCCTTCGGCGCAACGCCGCCGGTCGGGTTGGCGGGGCTATTCAGGATGAGGAGCCGCGTCGCGGGGCCGATCTGCGCCAGCACCTCGTCTGCCGAGAAGGCGAAGCCGTTCTCCTCATGCAGCGCCATCGCGACGGGCGTGGCGCCGGAATATTCGATCATCGACTCGTAGATCGGGAAGCCGGGGTTCGGATAGACGATCTCGGCGCCGGGCTCCCCGAACATCATGATCGCGAAGAACATGGTCGGCTTACCGCCGGGCATGATCATCACCAGGTCGGGATCGACCTCGACGCCGCGAAAGCGCGCGATATCCGCCGCCACGGCCTCGCGCAGCGCCGGAATGCCGTTGGCCGGCGTGTAGCCGTGGTGCCCGTCGCGCAGCGCCTGCGCCGCCGCCTCGACCACATGGGGCGGTGTCTTGAAGTCAGGCTGCCCGATGCCGAGATTGACGATGTCGCGGCCTTCCGCCTGCAGCTTCGCCGCCCGCGCCAGGACCTCGAACGCGGTCTCGGTTCCCAGTCGATTCAGGTTGTCGGCAAGGCGAAGCATGGCGGCCCGTATCCCCTGTTGGCGGAAGGCGCCGGACTATGTCCGAAAGCGAAATCCGCCGCAATGCCCAGAACCGGTGGCTGACTTCGATGCAGTCAACCGCCGGCCGGCGCGCATCGCTCGCGGGCCCGTGCGAGAAGCGTGTAGCGGGCGCGTATGCGGGCCGCGAGAACAGCCGGCCAGCCGCCCGCGTCGAGGAGGTCGAGGAAACCGTCGAGCACCATCGGGAAATGGGCTTCATGCGGCGTGTGGAGTGCGGCCGGGATGACGATCTCGAGCCCGAGGGAAGACGGGCGGTGCGACAGACCGGGCATATCGGCCTCCCAGGCGGCGAGGCTTTCCGAGAGGCGGGCCTCGAAGCCGGGCCCCGGGTCGCGCGGCGCGACATGCACCTCGGCCCGGAAACCGGTCTCGGGCCCGCGGCGCGCAATGACCGCCGCCCGCTCGCCCCGGACCGTTGTCCGGTGTGCGTCGCCGCCTCCCTCCGGCTCGCGCTGCCCCCACTCCGCCCGCTGGTGGACGGGCGCGCCCCGCAGCCGGTAGCGGATCTCGCCGTTGCAGGCGAGTTGCAGCACCCCGGCATCCATGTCCGGCTTTAGCGTCGCCGGGAATTCACCGAGGCCGGTGCTGGCCTCGAAGAGCTCGCGCGGCACCGGGGTGCTCCAGCGGTGCGCGTCCTCCAGCTCGTAGTCCCGTTCGAACAGGAAGCCCGGACCGTCGCCGAGTATCCACTGCGCCTGGTCGGCCATGTGGGACTGGATATCGACGAGCCCGTCGCCCTGGATGCGGGTGTCGTAGTACCAGGAGGGCCGCCGGAGCGGCGCGCCGTTCACGATCTTGAGCAGATGATGCACGGACTGGATGTCGATAGCGGGCTCGTCCGCCTGTTCGTTCAGGGCGCCGAACAGGTCCGGGTCCGCCGCGATCTTCTGCGTGAGGCGCGCCGCCGCCTCGTGGCGAAAGGTCATGATGTCCATGGCGAGCGGCCAGCCCGCCGTCGCCCGTTCGAGGTCCGGCAGCGCCGCGCTTTCGGTCAGCCAGGGCTTGTCGGCGAGCACATGCAGGCCCGCTGCATGCAGGCGCGCAATGGCGCCGAGCTTCGGCCGGTTGCGCCCGGCAAGGATGACGATGTCCCCGCGCCGCTCCTCGACCAGGGCCCGCTCCGGGTCGGCCGACTCGTGTGTCCGGATGTTCCAGCGGGTCGGCCGGTCGTCCCGCGCATTGAACGAGCCGGCCAGGGCCACGAAGGCGTCGCGCTCCGGACCGGGGCGGGCATAGACGTGGACAGTAGGGTCGATCCGCGGGTTCGCCGCGCGCAGGGTGAGAGCGGCGTGGAAGTGGCCGGGCTCGAGAAAGAGGAGCGTGTGCATGGGGACAGGCGCCGGTCGGTGGACGAAAAGGTTAGCCGGTCCGGGCTGCGGCGGCTATGGACGCAACCGCCCCCGGTCTTGACCTTCGGGGGGTGGACGGCCTAGATGGCGTCCTTCCTTGCGAGGCTTTCCGCGTGGTGCCCATAGCTCAGTCGGTTAGAGCGCCTGGTTGTGGTCCAGGAGGTCACCGGTTCAAATCCGGTTGGGCACCCCACGGCCCGTCCGGGGCGGGGCGCGGATGAAGGCAGACGGCGACCGGCGGCCCAGGACGCCGATCCGCGACGCGGCCACCCTCATCATCCTCCGCCGGGAAACCGGCGAGGTCGTGATGGGCGAGCGCTCGCAGGGCCACGTCTTCTACCCGGAGCACTATGTCTTTCCCGGCGGCAGGGTTGACCGTCAGGACGGCCACGCGCCGGCGGCCCGGGAACTGCGCCCGGAGGTCGAACAAAGGCTGCGTTCGTCCGCGACCGCGCGTCGGGCGAGAGCGCTTGCGCTGGCGGCGGTGCGCGAGACGTTCGAAGAAGCCGGGCTGATCGTGGGCGAACCCGTCAACGGCATGCGGCCCGCCGGCCTTTCGGACGATTGGCGCCATTTCTACGACAGCGGCCACGCCCCGGCGCTCGACAGGCTGACCTACATCCATCGGGCCGTGACGCCGCCCGGCCGTCCGCGTCGTTTCAACGCAAGGTTTTTCGTAATCGACGCGGAGCATGTGCGGGGCGACCTGAGCGAAGGCTCGGGCGAGCTGCTGAAGCTGCACTGGGTCCGGCTCGCCGATGCGCAGCACCTCAAGCTCCGGCCGATCACCGCGCTGGTGCTGAAGGAAATCGAGTCCCGCCTTGCCGAGGACAGGCTGCACGACATGAGCCGGCCGGTGCCGGTCGTGAAGACGCTCTACGGCAGGCGCGTCATGGAATGGGACTGAACGAACCAGCCGCTCCCGCAATGCGCGGCCGCTCGGCCCTGCTGACGGTCGAGGAGATGGGCCGGGCCGACCGGCTGGCGGCGGACTACGGGCATCCGGGCTTCGAACTGATGCGCAATGCCGGCGCCGCCATCGCCGACGCGGTGCGCCGGCGCTGGAGTCCGCGGCCCGTGCTGGTGCTGGCGGGGCCCGGCAACAATGGCGGCGACGGCTTCATCGCGGCGGAACGGCTGCAAGCCGCCGGCTGGCCGGTGCGCGTAGCGCTGCTGGGAAGTCGGGAGGCGCTCGCGGGCGATGCAGCCGAGGCGGCCAAAACCTGGCCGGGACCGGTCGAACCGCTCGGTCCCGCGGCGCTGCGCGATGCCGGGCTGGTCATCGACGCCCTGTTCGGGGCCGGGCTGAAACGGCCGGTCTCGGGCGCGGCGCGGGAGGTGCTGGAAGCGGTGGAGAATCTGCCGCTGGTGGCGGTTGACCTGCCGAGTGGCATTGCCGGAGACAGCGGCGTGGTGCTGGGCCATGCGCCCTGCGCGGCGCTCACGGTCACCTTCTTCCGTAAGAAGCCGGGCCACCTGCTGCTGCCGGGTCGGCTCCATTGCGGCGAAGTGGCGGTTGCCGATATCGGCATTCCGGCGGCGGTGCTGGACGAGATCGTGCCCACAGCGGCCGAGAATGGGCCGGAACTCTGGACACTGCCCGTTCCGGGGCCGCAGAGCCACAAATACACGCGCGGACATGCGGTCATCTGGGGCGGGGCGGAAACCACCGGCGCGGCGCGGCTGGCGGCAAGGGGGGCGATGCGCGCCGGCGCGGGCCTGGTGACGGTTTCCGCGCCCGACGAAGCCTGGCCGGTCTATGCGGTCTCGCTGCCCGGCGCGCTGGTCGTGCGGCGGAGCGGGCCGGAGGACTTCCGGCGCCTGCTGGAGGACGAGCGCAAGAATGCCGTGCTGGTCGGGCCCGGCGCCGGCCTCGGCCCCGAAACGGCAGACGCCGTGGAAGCGGCCTGCGCGCGCGCCGGAGGCGTCGTGCTCGACGCCGATGCGCTGACGGCGATGGCCGGACGATTGCCGTGGGGCAGGGGCGATGCCGGGCTGCTGACACCCCATGACGGCGAGTTCGCGCGCCTCTTCCCGTTCGACGGCGACCGGCTCGCGAGGGCGCGCGCGGCCGCGGCGGCCAGTGGCTGGACCGTGCTGCTCAAGGGCGCCGACACCGTGATCGCCGCGCCGGACGGGCGGGCCGCGATTTCGGCGAATGCGCCGCCCTGGCTCGCGACGGCCGGCAGCGGCGATGTGCTGGCCGGCATGGCGCTGGGCCTGATGGTGCAGGGCATGCCCGCCTTCGAGGCGGGAGCTGCGGCAACGTGGCTGCATGGAGAGGCGGCGGCGGCGTTCGGGCCGGGCTTGATTGCCGAAGACCTGCCGGACATGTTGCCGGCCGTTCTCCGCAGGATGCACGCGACATGAGCCAGTCCGAAGCCGAGGTTTCCCGGCTGTTCGACCGCACGCTTGCGGGGCTGAAGGAAGCCGTGCGCGGGCTCGTCGGCAGCGACGGCCTCGACCCCGACCCGGACCTGACGAAGGGCGATTCGGAACGCATACGCGAGCGCTTCCGGGTCTGTCTGGAGGGCCGGGGCGGGGAGGTCTCGGCGCGCGGCCGCGCGGCCGAGCTCGGCAGGGCCTACCTGCAGTTGTCGGAGACCGGCCGCCGCCGCTATCTCACCATTCTGGCGACCGAGTTCGACCGGGACCCGGCGGCGCTCGGGCGGGCGGTCGCGGCGCTGGAAGCGGCGGCGCCGGACGGCCGGGCGGCTGCGGAAGAGGCGCTCCGGGATGCCCTGAATGCGCCGCGCGAACGCCTGCTGCGTCAATTCAATGCGCTGGCCGATGGCGTGAAGTTCCTGGTGGACCTGCGCTACGACCTGATGCGCTTCGCACGCGAGGATGCCGCGCTTTCGGGCTTGGAGAAGGACCTGAGGCAGTTGCTCGCGAGCTGGTTCGATGCGGGCTTCCTGGAGCTCAGGCGGATTGACTGGAACGCCCCGGCCTCGCTGCTGGAAAAGCTGATCGACTACGAAGCGGTGCATGCCATCCAAAGCTGGCAGGACCTGAAGAACCGGCTCGACTCGGACCGGCGCTGCTATGCGTTCTTCCACCCGAGCATGCCGGACGAACCGCTGATCTTCGTCGAGGTCGCGCTGGAGACGGGGCTTGCAGACAATGTCCACGCACTGCTCGACGAGGAGAGTCCGGTCGGCGATGCGTCGCGGGCCGACGCGGCGGTCTTCTATTCGATCTCCAACGCCCAGCGCGGCCTTGCCGGCATCGCGTTCGGCGATTTCCTCATCAAGCGCGTGGTGGACGATCTGCGCGCGGAATTGCCCAACCTGAAGACCTTCGCCACGCTCTCGCCGATTCCGGGCTTCGGACGCTGGCTGAAGGATAATCCCGACGACGCGGTGCAGGCCGCGCTTGCGAAGCCGGGATGGTGGGAGGACCCGGAAGCCGCCGAGGCCGCGAAGGGGCCGGTGCTGCGGGCGGTTGCGCGCTATCTCGTCCACGCCCGGCGCAGGGGCAGGGCGGCCGATCCGGTCGCGCATTTCCATCTCTCCAACGGGGCGCGCATGGAGCGGCTGAACTGGCTGGCGAATGTCTCCGAGGACGGGCGCGCGCAATCGGCCGGTGTCATGATCAACTATCTCTACCGGCGCGACATGATCGAGGCGAACCACGAGGCTTACAAGGGCGAAGGACGGATTGCGATGTCGTCGGCCGTGCGCGCGCTCGCCGGCAAACAGGAGAAGAAGACCCGATGACGGCCACTCGCCGCCCGCTCGTTGCGGGCAACTGGAAGATGAACGGCCTCGCCGCTGACGGCCTCGCGCTCGCGCGGTCGCTGGCCGCGGCGCCGGAAGGCGCGGCGGAGCTTCT
>JAPOZD010000290.1 GCA_026706245.1 Alphaproteobacteria bacterium | reverse complement strand
TGAAGCCGCCTTCGCTATGGGCGACGGGCTCCAGGCCCATGTCCTGCAGCGTCTCCGTCGCCAGGGCCGAGCGCCAACCGCTCGCGCAGTAGAAGACGAACTTCTTGCCGCTCGCGAACACATCGCGGTGGTAGGGGCTCGCCGGATCGACCCAGAATTCCAGCATGCCGCGCGGCGCATGCAGCGCGCCCGGGATCATGCCGTCGCGGTCGAGCTCGCGCACATCGCGGATATCGACGATCTGCACGGAGTCGTCGTTTTGGAGCGCCAGAGCCTCCGCGGCGGGGATTTCCTCGATCTTTGCGCGGGCGGCGGCGAGGAGTTGTTCGATGCCCTTGGTGATGGCCATGGGATGCGGTCGCTTTCCTGGTTGGCGGGTCAGACGATGCCGACGGGATTGGCGGGGGAGCCGACCGCGCCCGGCAGGCGGAGCGGCTGGCAGGTCGTGAAGAAGCGCGTCCGGCCGAGCTCGCGGAGCCGGCGGGCGAGATCGCTCAGATACCAGAGTTCGCCCAGCGGCACGCCGAGCTTGAACAGGCAGTGCTGGTGCAGCGGCGAGTGGGCGTAGCGCTCTCCCGGCGTGGGCCGGGCGGGCGACTGCTCGACGGCGTAGTTGTCGGCGAAGAGTGCGGCGACGCCCGAGGCCGTGATCCATTGCAGCAGCCGGTCGTCGCGCCCGTCGAGCGCAGCGCAGCTATTGGCAAGGCGTGGGCCGTCCGGCTCCTTCTCCATCTCCAGCAGGAGATCGGCGAAGCCCGTGTAGAAGAAGGCGAGGTCGCCTTCCTCGACGGTCGCGCCAGTCTCCTCCAGCACGCGCATCAACTCGTCATATGTGACGAGATGGCGCCCCTCGCGCCCGAAGAAGCGCTCGAGGTCGATCAGCACGCCGCGGCCGACAATGCCCTTTTCGGCGAAGGTCTCGATGCCGAGCTTGCGCGCGCCCATCGCTTCCGGGCGGGGCGTCTGCGAGCCGTCGGCGTTGTAGTCCACCGGCCCGATAATGTCCTCGCCGCCCCTGAAGCCGTTGTAGAAGCGGATTTCCGGGATGCCGTCGCCGTCCGCGTCGAACATCTGCCCCATATGGCAGAAGGCGTCCCACTGTGAGGAATATTGCAGCGTCATGTGAACCCGGTCGTCGCAGCCGACATCGATATGGTGCGGGTCTTCGAGCTGAAGCGGAAAGTTGTAACGCGGCGCGCCGTCCGGTCCCCGGGTCGGCTCCAGCACCGGAGGATGACGGCGGGGATTGAGGATGTTGCGGCCCGGATAATCCAGCGGCAGGGACAGGCAATAGACTTCGCCCAAGCGGATTTCCTCGCGCGCGGCGAGCACCCGCTCCGGGGTGAGCAGGTTCAGCCGGCCGAGCTGGTCATCCGGCCCCCAGTCGCCCCAGGTGGACCCCTCCGGACGCTGTTTCCAGCGCGGATTTTCCCTCATGCGTCCCCATCTCCCGCTTGCCGACGCCGCCATTGCGGCTACGGTAGCGGAACCCGAATGCACAAGGAAACGCCGAAATGAGCAATCCCTTCAGCCTCGAAGGCCGCAATGTCCTGGTCACCGGCGCCGCGCAGGGCGTCGGCCGCGAGGTCGCGCGCACCGTCGTCTCCATGGGCGGCCGCGCCGCCGTGGTCGATCTGAACAGCGAGGGCATCAACAGCCTCGTGGAGGAGCTGGGCGAGGACAAGGCGATGGGCTTTCACGGCTCGGTCACCGACCAGGGCCTTGCGGACGGCATCGTCGAGGCGATGGTCGGCGAATGGGGCTCCATCACCGGGCTCGTCAACAATGCCGGCATCGTGCGCGCCGCCATGATCCACAAGATGAGCCGCGAATACTGGGACGAGGTCATCAATGTGAACCTGACGGCCGTCTATCTGGTCCTGCAGTCCGTCGGCAGGCAGATGATAAAGCAGTCCGAGACCGGCGAGTTCGGCGTCTGCCCCGGCCAGATCGTCAATGTGTCCTCCATCGCCGGCACGGCCGGCACCATCGGCCAGATCAACTACGGCGCCGCCAAGGCCGGCGTGCTCGGCATCACCATGAGCGCGGCGCGCGAATGGGCGCGCTACGGCATCTGCGTGAATTCGGTGGCGTTCGGCACGGTCGTCACGCCGATGACCGAAGTGATCCGGGGGCCGAAATTCGGCGCGCAGACCATGGCCCGCATCCCGCTCGGCCGCTATGCCGAGACGGACGATGTGGCGCCCGGCGTTTGCTTCCTGCTGACGCCCGGGGCGAACTACATCACCGGCAAGAACCTGACCATCGACGGCGGCATGACCGCAATGTGAGGCGCTGGCATGGCCCCGTCCTCGACCGGCCCCTGGCGGAGCTTCCTGTTCGCGCCCGCAAATCACGCCCGCATGGCGGAGAAGGTGTTCCAGGCGGGCGCCGACGCGGCGATCCTGGACCTTGAGGACGCGGTTGCGGTCGCCGGGAAGCCGGCCGCCCGCGCCGACGCTGTCGCTGCCTTGCAACGGCCGCGGCCCTGCAAGGGCTTCGTGCGCGTCAATGCCGCCGAGACCGAGTGGTGCTTCGGCGACATGGAGGCGATCGTCGGGCCGTGGCTCGACGGCATCGTGCTGCCGAAACTCGAGAGCGCGGCCATGCTCCGGACCATCGACTGGACGCTCGGCCAGTTGGAGCGCAAGGCCGGGCTGGAGGTGGGCAGTATCGACCTCATGCCCATCGTCGAAACCGGCCTTGGCATCTCCAACCTGAAGGAGATCGGCGGCTGCCCGTCGCGGCTCCGCCGGCTTTGCTTCGGCGCCGGCGACTACACGCTCGACGTCGGGATGCGATGGTCTCTGGACGAGGCGGAACTGGCGCATGCGCGCGCGGCGATGGTGGTGGAGTCGCGCGCGGGCGGGCTGGAGCCGCCGGTGGATACGGTATTCATCGAACTGCGCGAGACGGAGGCGTTCGCGGCATCCGCGCGCCGCGCGCGGGCGCTCGGCTTCCAGGGCAAGCTCTGCATCCACCCGAGCCAGGTGGGGCCGGTCAACGACGCCTTCTCGCCAACGGAGGAAGAGGCGGAGCGCGCGCGGCGCATCGTCGCGGCGTTCGACGAGGCCGAGGCCGCCGGCTCCGCCTCCATCCAGGTGGACGGCTATTTCGTCGACTACCCCATCGTCGAGAAGGCCCGCCGGACGCTGGCGCTGGCGGACCGCATCGCCGGGCGGGGCTGAGGGCGGTCAATCCTCTGAGGAAGGCCGTTCCGCCCAAGGCGGAGGGCGCTTGTTCCGGAAGGCGTCTATGCCGGCTCGGGCGGCGGGGGCGCGGAGCAGGGCGGCTATGGTGCGGGCGGCGTCGTCCAGGGTTTCGTTTACCGGGCGGTCGGAGGCGGAGATGACCAGGCGTTTCGCCTCCGCAACGGCCGTCGGCTCCGAGCGGCGGACCTGGTCCAGAACCTCCACCAGCGCCCTATCGGCTTCCTCGCGTCCGGATACGAGGATGTGGGCGAGGCCGTCGCGTAGCGCATCGCGGCCATCCAGTATCGCGCCCGTCGCGACCAGCCGGCGGGTCCAGCCTTCGCCCATGCGCCGCACGATATGGGGAATGACCTGCGCCGGGATGAAACCGGAGCGGGCCTCGGGCAGACCGATCTTCGCGTCCTCCGAGACGATCACGACATCGGAGCAGCAGGCCATGCCGAGGCCGCCGCCGGTGCAGGCGCCCTCGACCACCGCGATCACGGCCTGCGGGAGCGCATTCAGCAGCTCCAGCACATGGCCCATCCTGCGATAGACGGGAAAGAGCGGGTCCGGGTCCGCAGGCGGCGGGATGTCGCCCAGCATCGCCATGTCGCCGCCGGCCGAGAACTGCCCGCCCTCGCCGCGCAGCACGACCGCACGGGCATCCGACTCCTTCGCATTCCGGAACGCGACAAGCAGCGCGTCCATCGTCTCCTGGGTCAGCGCGTTGCGGCGCTCGGGCCTTGTCAGCAGGACGTGAAGGGCGATCCCTCGGCGTTCGACCCGGACCGGGCTCACGACGGGGACCCGTGCCCGCCCGCGCCGGGGGTCTCGACGCGGAGCCCCTCGCCCTCGTGGACGATGACGCCCGACGGCTTGATCTCAAGCGGGGTTTCGGCCCCGGAGCCGTCCAGAAGGGCGAACCGGCCCCGGCCGCCGGGCTCGCCGCCGGCGAGGCCCCAGGGCGCGTTGGAGAAGCGCTCGCCCGCGCCGTTGAAGAGGCAGTCATGCCCGACCGGCCTGACGACGCGATAGAGCCCGCGCCCGCCCCGGAACCGGCCCTTGCCGCCCGAGCCCTCCAGCAGGCCGTAACGCTCGACCATCAGCGGGTATTCGGTCTCGATGGCCTCGACCGGCAGGTTGGAGGTGTTGGTTATGCCCACCTGCACGCCGTCCTTGCCGTGGCCGCCCGGCCAGCCGCCGGCCCCGCCGCCGAGCGTTTCCAGATAGAGGTAGCCCTCGCCGGTCCGGGGGTCGATGCCGGAGAAGACGGCGGTGGTGTTGGCGCCGTTACCGGCTGCCGGCGCGCGGTCCGGCACGGCCGGGGCGAGCGCGCCGAACACGACATCGATGATCCGCTGGCAGGTATGCGCCCGCGCCGCCACGGGGGCGGGAAAGACGGCGTTGAGCAGGGACCCGCGGGGCGCGGAAATCTCCACGCAGTCGATCACCGCCTGGTTGTTCGGCACTTCGGGGTCGAGCAGCGCCTTCAGCGTGTAAGTGACGGCTGCGACCGTCGCGTTCATGGTCACATTGATGTTGCCGGGCACCTGCGGCGCGGTGCCGGAAAAGTCGAAGCTGGCGCGTCCGCCCTTCTTCTCGACGGTGAGCACGATGGGAATGTCGCTGGTGTCGATGCCGTCATCGTCCATGACGTCCTCGAAGCGGTAAGTGCCGTCCGGGATTGCGCGGATGGCGTCCGCCATGCGTCCCGCAGTGCGCGCCAGCATGTCCTCGAAGGCGGCGAGAACGGTATCGGCGCCGTAGGCCTCGATGGTCTCCGCCATGCGCCGCACGCCCAGATTGCAGGCGGCGACCTGGGCGAAATAGTCCCCCCGCCGCTCGTTCGGGAGCCGCACATTGAGCAGCACGAGGTCGAACAATTCCCTTTGCAGTTCGCCCCTGTGGAAGAGCTTGACCACCGGGACCCTGAGCCCTTCCTGGTAGATTTCCGACATGCCGCCGGCCATCGATCCCGGCGCCATGCCGCCGACATCGGCGTGGTGGGCGATATTGCAGACCCAGGCGACGATGCGCCCCTCCACGAACACCGGCGCGGCCATGTTGATGTCGGGCAGATGCGTGCCGCCGGCCGTGTGCGGGTCGTTGGCGATGACGATGTCGCCTTCCTCGATGTCGTCGCCGTAACGCGCCAGCAGGCACTCCATCAGCCCGCTCATCGACGCGATGTGGATCGGGAGCGACTGCTCCGCCTGGGCGATCAGCCGGCCTCTTGCGTCCATGATGGCGGTCGAGTGGTCGTGCCGCTCCTTTATGTTCGTCGAGTAGGCGCTTTTCATCAGCGCGGCGAAGGTTTCGTCGGTGATCGAGCGCAGCGCGTTGGCGAGGATTTCGAGGCCGATGGGGTCGAGAGCGGTCATGCGGCGATCCGGATGGTGAGGTTGCCGTAGGTGTCCACCGCGGTCGTGTCGCCCGGATGGACGATGGCGGTGGCGTCGAGTTGCTCGATGACGGCCGGGCCCGCGATGCGGCTGCCGGCCCCGAGCCCGGCGCGGTCGTAAACCGGCGTCTCCGCGAACGCCCGGCCGGCGAAGCGGACGAGGCGGTGCTCCCTTGGCGCGGGCAGCCCGTCCGCGGGCGGCAGCTCGGCCTGCGGGGCGCGGTAGAGGCGGGCCTTCGCCGTCAGGCGCAGATTGACGATTTCGACCGGGTCCTCCGGATTGCGGAAGCCGTAGGCGAACTCATGCGCATCGAGGAACCGGTCGGTGAGGTCGTCCAGCCTCTCCGGCAGCGCCACGGCGAGCTCGAAATTCTGCCCCACATGGCGCATGTCGAGCGATACTTCGGTCCGCCGGCCTTCCGCGTCCGGCTCGCCCGCGAACCAGAGCCGGGCCTGTTCTTCCAGCTCCTCCAGAATGGCCGCGATGCGGGGAAACGCCTTGCGCGAGACGGCGATGCGCTCGCTGCGGGTGAAGGTCTCGCGGAGGTCCGAGACCAGCAGCCCCTCCGCGCAGACGATGCCGGGAGCGGGCGGCACGAGGATTTCACGCATGCCGATGCCGGCGGCCACGTCGCGCGCATGCAGTGGCCCCGCGCCGCCGAAGGCCGCCAGCACATAGCCGCGCGGGTCGTGGCCGCGCTCGACCGAGACGGTGCGGATCGCGCGGATCATGTTGGCGGCGACGATGTCGAGCACGCCTTCCGCGGTGCGCTCGACCGAAAGGCCGAGACGCGCAGCGACCGGCTCGAAGGCGGCACGGGCCTTGCCTTCGTCGAGCCGCATGCCGCCGTCCAGCAGGCCGCGCGGGCTGAGCCGCCCGAGCAGCAGGTTGGCGTCGGTGACGGTCGGCTCGGTGTTGCCATGCCCGTAACAGGCGGGGCCGGGGTCGGCGCCGGCGCTCTGCGGGCCGACCTTCATCAGCCCGTCGCGGTCGAACCAGGCGATGGAGCCGCCGCCCGCCCCGATGGTCGCAATGTCGATCTGCGGCAGGCGGATGGGGAAGCCCGCCACGGCGCGCTCATAGGCAATATCCGCCTCGCCGCCCCGGATGAGCGCCATGTCGGCACTGGTGCCGCCCATGTCGAGCGTGACGAGGTCGCCGAAGCCCGCGCTGCGGGCGGCGTGGACCGCGCCGACGACGCCCGCGGCCGGCCCCGAAAGGGCGGTGCGGACCGGGAAGTTGCGGGCGCGCGCCACCGACATCAGCCCGCCGCTCGACTGGTTGATGCCCAGGCTGGCGCGGGGCGCGACGGCCGAGAGACCTTCTTCCAGCCGGCCGAGGTAACGGTCCATGACCGACTGCAGGGCGGCGTTGACGGTCGTGGTGGAGAAGCGCTCGAACTCGCGGAACTCGGGCTGCACCTCGGACGACAGCGAGACATGCAACTCCGGCAGCGCGGCGCGCAGCGCGTCGGCCAGGGCCCGCTCATGCGCCCCGTTCAGATAGGCGAACAGGAAGCAGACGGCGCAGGCCTCCGCGCCGCTCGCGCGCACCGCCTCGACGGCCGCCGCGATATCCGCCTCCGCCGGCGCGCGCACCGGCTCGCCCGCCGCATCCATGCGCTCCGCCAGCTCGAACCGCCGCTCCGGCGGCACGGGCGGGGCCGGAAAGCTGCGGCGGAAATCGTACATGTGCGGGCGGACCTGCCGGCCGATCTCCAGCAGGTCCCGGAAGCCCTCGGTGGTGACCAGCGCCACCCGGCCGCCCCTGCCCTGGAGCAGCGCGTTGGTGGCGACCGTCGTGCCGTGGGCGAGCCGGGAGACCTCGTCGAGGGCGATCCCGCAGGCGCCGGCCATCTCCCGGAGGCCGTCGAGGATGGCGCGGCTCGGATCGTCCGGCGTCGAGGGGCGCTTGAAGACATGCGTCTCGCCGGTGCGGTCGTTGACGGCGGAGAAGTCGGTGAAGGTGCCGCCGACATCCACCCCGACGATCCAGGACCCGCCCTCCGGTCTATTCACGCTCCGACCCCGCTCCCATGCGACTTTCCCCCCGGCTGCCCGCCCGTCCGGTGCCGGGCGGCAATCTAGCCCACATTCTCCACCGGGGTCACGGGCCGCGCGCCGCCGTCATGCTGGATATTTTTTCCTATACAGAGTTGCTTATTACGAAATATGTTCTTTATTAGTTCTTATCAGGATGGGCGGAGGAGGCCATGACCTGACGGCGAAAGCGGCGGCGCTGCTCTTGCAGAAGGCGAACGCGCGGTGACGATGGAGCGGCTGCACAACAGGGGAGGTGCGCGCGCCGGGCTGGAAATATTCGTTCGGGTTCGAGTACCGCCGGGGCCGGCCCGGCGGAGGCCGACGAGACCTACATCGGTGGCAAGCGGAAGAACATGCCGCTCAGCAGGCGTCGGAAGATGACCGGGCGCGG
This sequence comes from Alphaproteobacteria bacterium, assembly GCA_026706245.1. Taxonomy (GTDB): domain Bacteria; phylum Pseudomonadota; class Alphaproteobacteria; order Bin95; family Bin95; genus Bin95. Next base: position 239 of record JAPOZD010000290.1, on the reverse strand, counting down.
CCCCGCGGGCAAGGCGGCCGTCGCCGGCGTCCGAGACCGGGCCACCGGGCGCGTCACCGCGCGTCGCGTCGAGCGCACCGACGCCGCGACCCTCCGGGGCCTCGTCCGCGACAGCGTCGAGCCGGGCGCGACCCTCTACACCGACGAGGCCCCCGTGTATCGCGGGAGGCCGGAGTACGCCCACGAGGCGGTCACCCACTCGGTGGGCGAGTACGTGCGCGGCATGGCCCACACCAACG
>JAPOZD010000090.1 GCA_026706245.1 Alphaproteobacteria bacterium | reverse complement strand
GATTTCCGCGAGCAAGGGGCATGCGAAATCGCGTTTTTCGGGCTCGTGGCGCCCATGACAGGGCGCGGGGAGGGACGCAAGCTGATGGCAGCGGCGCTGGGCCTTGCCTGGCGCGAGGGCGTGGACAGGGTCTGGCTGCACACTTGCACGATGGACCACCCGGTCGCGCTTCCCTTCTATCTGTCATGCGGTTTCCGCGCGGTGCGCCGGCGTATCGAGATCGAACCCGACCCGAGGCTCGACGGGCGGATCGCGCCGGAAGCCGCGGCGCACCATCCCGTCATCCGTTGAACGCGGCTTCCAAGAGCCGCATTGCGCCGGGCCACAGGAGTCCAATAGACCGGTTTCGACGGACATTTCCGAACGGGGAACGAGGAACATGCAAATATCGATGACAGGGCGCACGGCGCTCATCACCGGCGGCAGCGACGGCATGGGCCGGGCGATGGCGCTGAAATTCGCAGGCGCCGGCGCATCGGTCGCCATCGCCGCCCGCCGCCAGGAGCCGCTCGACGAGGCGCTGGCCGCGCTCGAAGCGGTGGCGCCCGGCCGCGCGGCCGCCTTCTCCGCCGATGTGAGCACGGCCGAAGACTGCGAACGGATCTACCGCGACACCGTCGCCCGGTTCGGCGCGGTGGATATCCTGGTCAACAATGCCGGGACCTCGCAGACCGGAAAGTTCGAGGAGATCGACGACGCGACCTGGCAAGCCGATATCGACCTCAAGCTGTTCGCAGCGATCCGCCTGTGCCGGCTGGCGCTGCCGGACATGAAGGCGCGCGGCTGGGGCCGGATCGTCAATGTGCTGAACGTGGGCGCCAAGGCGCCGCAGGCCGGCAGCGCGCCGACGGCCGTTTCGCGCGCGGCGGGCATGGCGCTCACCAAGGTGCTGGCAGGCGAGGGCGCCCCCCACGGCGTGCTCGTGAACGCCTTGCTTACCGGCTACATCCGTTCCGGGCAGTGGGTCCGCCGGCATGCGAACACGGCGCCGGATACCGACTTCGACGCCTGGCTCGGGGAGATGGCGAGTACTCTGGGCGTGCCGCTCGGGCGCTTCGGCGAGGCTGAGGAGTTCGCCAATATCGCCTGTTTCCTCGCGTCCGATGCGAGTTCCTACATCACGGGCACGGCCATCAATGTGGACGGGAACCGCAGCCCGGTCGTTTAGCCGAATGGCGCATCGCCCGTCCCGGGGGCAGCTTGCATTCCGGGGCGGGCGCGCGTAAACAGCGCGCGATTTCGCACGCGGGCCGCGGCCGACAAGGCCGGTCCGGTTCCTTCCCGAGGGAAGGCGACGGCCCGCGTCAGGACAAACCGGAACAAGGAAGGCGAGCCGATGGCCGTGCCGACATTCACCATGCGCCAGCTTCTGGAAGCGGGCGTCCATTTCGGACATCACACCCGGCGTTGGAACCCAAGGATGGCACCGTACATCTTCGGGATCCGCAACGGCATCCATATCATGGACCTTCAGCAGACGGTCCCGATGCTCTACCGGGCGCTGGAGGCGGTTTCCAATGTCGTGGGCGAGGGCGGGCGCGTCCTGTTCGTCGGCACCAAGCGCCAGGCGCAGGAAACGGTGGCCGAGGCGGCCCGGCAATGCGGGCAGTATTTCGTCAATCACCGCTGGCTCGGCGGCATGCTGACGAACTGGAAGACGATCTCCAATTCCATCAACCGGCTGCGCGACCTTGAGGAACAGCTGGCGCAGGACAATATAGGCCTGACCAAGAAGGAGTTCCTGCAGCTCCAGCGCGAGCGCGACAAGCTGGAGCAGACGCTGGGCGGCATCAAGGAGATGGCGGGCCTGCCCGACATCCTCTTTGTCATCGACACCAACAAGGAACACATCGCCGTCGCCGAGGCCCGCAAGCTGAATATCCCTGTCGTCGCCGTGCTGGACAGCAATTCCGACCCCGAGGGCGTGGAATTCCCGGTGCCCGGCAACGATGATGCGATCCGGGCGATCTCGCTCTATTGCGAGCTGGTCACGAGCGCGGTGCTTGACGGCATCGAACGGGAAATGACGGCATCCGGCCAGGATATCGGCGAGTTGGAGGCGGCGCCCCAGGAGCAGGTCGCAGGTCCGGAGGACGAACCAGAAGCAGCGCCCGCCGCCGCCGGGACGCCCGAAGCCGTCATGGCCGCCGAAGCGTCCGAACCCGCGGAGGTCCCGGAAGCTGCCCGGGCGGCAGAGAGCCCCGAGGCGGTGGAAGCTCCAGAGGCCGCAGATGCGCCCGAGGTTGCGGAAGCTCCAGAGGCGCCTGAGGTTGCGGAGGCTCCAGAGGCCCCGGAGGCCCCGGAGGCCGCAGAGGCTTCCGAGACAGCTGAAGCGCCGGAGGCCGCCGAGGCAGCCGAACCTGCGGACGCCCCCGAAGCCGCAGAGACACCTGAGGCCCCGGAGGCTCCCGAGGCCGCGGAGGCCGGAACAGCGGACGAGACTGCCGAAAGCGCCGGCGAGGCTGGCGAAGAAAAGACGAACTGACCGCAAGAAAGGCGAACACCGATGGCTCAGGTGACGGCGGCGCTGGTCAAGGATCTGCGCGAGCGGACCGGCGCCGGTATGATGGACTGCAAGAAGGCGCTGACGGAAAACGGCGCCGACATCGAGGCGGCCCTGGACTGGCTGCGCAAGAAGGGGCTGGCCGCAGCGCAGAAAAAGGCCGGCCGGCCGGCCGCCGAGGGGCTGGTCGGCATGGCGCTGGAGGACGGGCGCGGCGCGCTGGTCGAGCTCAACTCCGAAACGGACTTCGTCGCGCGCAATGAAGGCTTCCAGGCGGCGGTCGCGAGGCTGGCCGCGCTGGGGCTGACCGTCGAGGGCGATCTGGATGCTCTCAAGGGAAGCGAGATCGAGGGGCAGACTGCCGAGGACTACGTCACCGGCCTGATCGCCACCATCGGCGAGAACATGAACCTCCGCCGCTACGCCACGGTCAAGGTCGGGGAAGGCGTCGTGGCGGGCTACATGCACAGCGCGGCGGCGCCGGGCCTCGGCAAGATCGGCGTCCTGGTCGGGCTCGAGTCTTCCGGCGACAAGGAAAAGCTGGCCGCGCTCGGCAAGCAGATCGCCATGCATGTGACTTCCGCCAATCCCCGCTGGGTCTCGCGCGGCGATGTCGATGAGTCGGCGGTGGAGCGCGAGCGCGCCATCCTCGTGGACCAGGCGAAGGCATCGGGCCGGCCCGACCATGTGATCGAGAAGATGGTCGAAGGGCGGATGCGCAAGTATTACGAGGAGGTCGTGCTCGCCGAGCAGGCCTTCATCATGGACACTGACAAATCTGTGGCCAGGGTGCTGGAGGAAGCTGCGGGCGATATCGGCGCGCCGGTATCCTGCACCGGCTTCGTGCGCTTCGCTCTGGGTGAGGGCGTGGACCGCGAAGAGAAGGATTTCGCCGCAGAGGTGGCGCAAACGCTCGGGGACTGACGCCCGGGCCCCGACGGGAGAGTTCATGGCGCAACAGCCCCGTTTCCGCCGCGTTCTGCTCAAGGTCTCCGGCGAGGCCTTGATGGGCGGTGAAGAGTTCGGCATCGCGCCTTCCACAATGCGGCGCATCGCGGGCGATATTGCCGAGGCAAGGGCGCTCGGCGTCCAGGTGGCGGTCGTTGTCGGAGGGGGCAATATCTTCCGGGGGGTGAACTCCTCGAAAATCGGTGTCGGGCGCGTTGCGGGCGACAACATGGGGATGCTGGCCACGGTCATCAACGCGCTTGCGCTCCGCAGCGCGCTGGAGGACGCCGGCGTCGAGGCGCGCGTGCAAAGCGCGATACCGATGCACACCGTCTGCGAACAGTTCATTCGCGAACGCGCCGACCGCCATCTTCGCCGCGGCCGGGTCCTGGTCCTGGCGGGCGGCACGGGCAACCCGTTTTTCACCACCGATTCCGCCGCGATATTGCGGGCAAGCGAACTTGGCTGCGACGCGGTGCTCAAGGCGACCAAGGTGGACGGCGTCTATTCCGCGGATCCTGAACAGGAGCCCGATGCCGAGCGCTATGACGCACTGACTTACAACGAAGTTCTTGAGCGCGACCTCAAGGTCATGGACGCCTCCGCCGTTGCGCTGGCGCGGGACAACCGCATTCCGATTCTCGTCTTTTCGCTGCATAATGCGGGTTCGTTCGCCCGCGCACTGACGGGCCGCGAGGCATCGACGGTGATCCGGTAGGAAAGCGAGGCTCTCGTGTCCGAAGACCCTGATATCGACGATCTGGAGCGGCGCATGAATGGCGCCATCGAGGCGCTGAAACGCGAATTCGCAGGGCTGAGAACCGGCCGGGCAAGCACCTCTCTTCTCGAGCCGCTGACGGTGGAAGCCTATGGCTCGGAAATGCCCATCAATCAGGTGGCGACGCTCGGCGCGCCGGAACCGCGCATGCTGACGGTGCAGGTCTGGGACAGGAGCAATGTGAAGGCCGTCGAGCGGGCCATTCGCGAGTCGGCTCTGGGACTCAATCCCGCTTCGGACGGCCAATTGATCCGGGTGCCGATCCCCGAGTTGAGCGAAGAGCGCCGGACGGAACTCGCGAGGGTCGCTCACCGCTATGCAGAGCAGGCGCGGGTCGCCGTGCGCAATGTACGCCGTGACGGCATGGACAAGCTCAAGCACATGGAGCGGGCAGGAGACCTTTCCCAGGACGAACAGCATCTATGGTCTGAAGAGGTGCAGGAGTTGACGGACCGCTTCGTCAAGGAAATCGACAGCGCCGTGGATGTCAAAGAATCCGAAATCATGCAGGTGTGACCGCCATGGCGGTCGAAACACGGGCATTTCCCGCGGTGCTGGCGCTGCCTCGCCATGTCGCGATCATCATGGATGGCAACGGGCGCTGGGCTTCGGCGCGGGGCCTGCCGCGCGCGGCAGGCCACAGGCGCGGTGCGGAGGCGGCGCGCGCCGCGGTACGGACTGCGACCGAGTTCGGCATCGAAATTCTGACGCTCTACACGTTTTCCTCCGAGAATTGGCGCCGGTCGGCGCAGGAGGTGGACGACCTGCTTGGCCTGCTTCGTTACTATCTCGGCAGGGAACTAGAGGACATGCACCGCAACGGCGTGCGGCTGCGAATGATCGGGGAACGGGACCGCTTGCCGGCGGACCTCCGTGAACGGATCGCCCATGCCGAGGCCCTGACTGCCGGCAACGACGCCATTCTGGTGCAGGTCGCGGTCAGCTATGGCGGCCGTGACGAGATCGTGCGCGCCGCCCGGCGCCTTGTCGAGGAGGGAGCGGCTGGCGGGCTCCGGCCCGGCGACATCGACGAAGCCGCCTTTGCAGCCAGGCTGGACACGGCCGGCATACCCGATCCCGACCTGCTGGTCCGCACCGGCGGCGAAATGCGAATCAGCAATTTCCTTCTCTGGCAGGCGGCTTACGCGGAGCTTTTCTTTACCGAGCGGCTATGGCCGGAGTTCGCCAAAGCCGATCTGGAAGCGGCGCTGGTCGCATTCAGCCAACGCGAACGGCGTTATGGCGCCCGCGCTGCCTGACGAAACCTTCCGGCGCCTGGTCGCGGCCGTTGTCCTGATGCCGGCTGCGATTCTGGCGGTGTGGGCCGGGACGCCGTTTTGGGAAGCCCTGTTGTTCGCCGGCGCGCTGCTTGCCGGGCGCGAGTGGGCTGCGATGGCCGAGCCGGAGGCGGTGAGGGCGTTTACGGCGATACCCGCGGCCGCTGCGGCTCCAGCCCTGTTTTCGGCGCCGGCGCTCCTGCAGGGGGCGGTTGCGCTCGGGGCGGCCCTTGCGACCGGTTTGCTGTTCAGGCGCAGGGCGCTGGGGGTGGGGGTTTTCTATATCGCGCTTCCGGTTATGTGCCTTATCGCCCTCAGGCGCCCGGAATTCGGCGGCCTGGAACTCATTGTCTGGCTGTTCGCCGTTATCTGGGCAGGGGACATCGCGGCCTGGTGGACAGGACGCAGGCTCGGAGGACCGAAACTGGCTCCGTCCTGGAGCCCCGGCAAGACCTGGAGCGGCCTTGCCGGGGGGCTTGCCGCGGCCGGCGCCGCCGGTGCCGCCGTGAGCGCCGCCTTCGATGCGCCCGGTGGCGCAGGCGGCGGCTTCGCGGCCGGCGTGCTCGTCGGAGGAGCGGGAGCGGCCGGCGACCTGTTCGAAAGCGCCTGCAAACGCCGCTTCGGCGTCAAGGACAGCGGCCGCCTGATTCCCGGGCATGGCGGGCTGCTGGACCGTGTGGACGCTCTCCTTGCGGGGGCCGCTGCGGTTATGCTGCTGACGGTTTGCGGGTGGCGCTGGACATGACGGCAAAGCGGGTAACCATACTGGGTGCAACCGGTTCGGTAGGCGCAAATACGCTTTCCGTCATTGGCGAACATCGGGAGCGCTTTCGGGTCGTTGCCCTGGCGGCGGGAAGGAACGCCGACCTTCTTGCGCAACAGGCCCGCGCTTTCCGGCCCGAGTTCGCCGCGATTGCGGAGCCCGGCAGCTATGCGGCGTTGAAGGAAGGGCTGGCCGGAACCGGCATCGAGACGGCGGCCGGCCCGGACGCGGTAGTGGAAGCCGCCAGACGCGATGCCGAATGGGTCATGGCGGCAATTTCCGGCGCCGCAGGTCTGGAATCGACGCTCGCAGCGGTCGAGCGCGGCGCCGTTGTCGCTCTGGCCAACAAGGAAAGCCTGGTGTGTGCGGGCGAGCTGATGATGGCTGCGGCGCGCGCCTCCGGAAGCACGATCCTGCCGGTCGATTCCGAGCACAATGCTATCTTCCAGGTTTTCGATGCGCAGTGCCGGGACGCGGTCCGGCGCCTGATTCTGACTGCTTCCGGCGGTCCTTTCCGGTCCGCCAGCCGGGAGGACATGGCTGCCGTGCGTCCTGTCGAAGCCCTCAAACACCCGAATTGGGACATGGGCGCCAAGATAACCATCGACTCGGCGACCATGATGAACAAGGGCCTGGAGCTTATAGAGGCGCGCCACCTGTTCGCGATGTCCGGCGACGCCATAGACATTCTCGTCCATCCCCAGTCCATCGTGCATTCCATGGTGGAATATGCCGACGGATCGGTGCTGGCGCAGTTGGGCACGCCCGACATGCGCACGCCGATAGCCGTTGCGCTCGCCTGGCCCGAACGGCTGTCGGTGACAGGTGAGCGCCTCGACCTTGCGGCGATAGGCCGTCTCGACTTCGAGCCGCCCGACCCCGAGCGGTTTCCGGCCCTTGCGCTGGCCCGGCAGGCGCTGGAAAGCGGCGGCACGGAACCGGCGGCGCTCAGCGCGGCAAACGAAGTGGCGGTTGCGGCATTCCTGTCGGAGCGGATCGGCTTCCTGCAGATCGCCGAGATTGCGGGCGATACCGTCGCTGCAATGGGGTCGGGCCGGCTTGCCGGCCTGGACGATGTGCGGTCCGCCGACCGGGAGGCGCGGGAAGTGGCGGAGCGGCTGGTTGACCGGGCAGCAGGTGCGAAGACGCCCCGGGGAGGCGCCGGGTGAGCTTCCTCTGGGAATATCTGGTCCCGTTTCTGGTCCTGCTGAGCGTGCTCGTGTTCGTGCATGAATTCGGCCATTACTGGGCGGCGCGGCGATGCGGCATCAGGGTGGAGGTCTTTTCCGTCGGGTTCGGCCGTGAACTCTGGGGCCGGACCGACCGGGCCGGAACGCGCTGGAAGTTCGCTCTCATTCCGCTTGGCGGCTATGTGCGCATGTTCGGCGAGGTGGATGGCGCGCGCACGCTGACGCCTGAAGAACACGCCGTCGCATTCGGCAGCAAACCGCTCGGGCAGCGGGCATTCGTTGTCGCGGCGGGTCCCGCGGCCAACTTCCTGTTTGCGATCGTCCTTGCCGCCGTCATGTTCATGACTTACGGCCAGCGGCATACCAGCCCCGTCGTCACCGAAGTAGTGGAGGGCAGCGCCGCCGCATCGGCCGGTATCCGCGCGGGCGACCGGTTCGCAGAACTCGACGGTGAGACGATTGCGCGGTTCGAGGACCTGCAACGGATCGTGCGGCTCAGTCCCGGACGGCCGCTGGAAGCCGTCGTGGTCCGCGAAGGCGCGGAAACGTCTTTCACCGTCACGCCGGCGGTCGAGCAGCAGACCGACAGCCTCGGCAATGTACATGAGTTCGGTCTGCTCGGCGTGCGCGGCAGGGCGACGGAGACCGTGCGCCTCGGACCCGGGGAAGCCCTGGGCGCGGCCGTCGATTACACCTGGACCATGACCGTGACCATCCTCGTCTTCGTCGGCGAGATGATCGAGGGCCGCCGCTCTACCGACGAACTCGGCGGGGTGCTTCGCATCGGGCATCTCGCGGGCGAGGTCGCGAAGATCGACTTC
>JAPOZD010000417.1 GCA_026706245.1 Alphaproteobacteria bacterium | reverse complement strand
CGGGGTCGGGCAAGACGCATCTCGCCCATGTCTGGCGCGCAAGGAGCGGCGCCGCGACCGTCCCGCCGGCGGCGCTGGCGGAAGCCAATCCCGTTAACCTGCTGGGCGGGCGCGAGCATCTCGTCATCGACGGGGCGGACGGCGCGGTGGACGAGCTTGCCCTGCTGCACCTCTACAACCTGCTGGCCGGGCGGGGCGGCTCGCTGCTGCTGACGGCGGCCGCGCCGCCCTCGCGCTGGGAACTCAGGACCGCCGACCTCGCCTCGCGCCTCGCCGCCGGCCCGGCCGTCGCCATCCGCCCGCCCGACGACCGCCTGCTCGAAGCCGTGCTCGCCAAGCAATTCGCCGACCGGCAGATCGAGATCGGCCAGGAGGTGCTCGACCTGCTGCTCCGGCGCATCGAGCGCAGTTTCGCCGCGGCGCGTCGTGCGGTAGATATTCTGGACCGCGCCGCACTGGCCGGCCGGCGCCGCATCACGGCGGGCCTCGTGCGGGAACTGCTTGCCGAAGGGGCATTCGAACAGGGGGAGGACAGTCATGGATCTCGGAATCGCGGGTAAGCGGGCCATTGTCGGCGCCGCCAGCAAGGGGCTCGGCAAGGGCTGCGCCATGGCGCTCGCCGAGGAGGGCGTGCATCTGGTCATCAATGCCCGCACGGCCTCCGAACTGGAGGCGACGGCAGAGGAAATCCGTTCGGCCACCGGCGTCGAAGTGACGGCCGTCACCGGCGACATCACGCTGCCCGGGATCCGTCAGGCGATCCTCGCCGCCTGCCCCGAACCGGACATACTGGTCACCAATGCGGGCGGGCCGGCGCCCGGCAATTTCCGCACCGACACCCGCGAACGCTGGCTTGCGGCGCTGGAGGCCCAGCTTCTCGGCCATGCGGAGATGATTACCGCCGTGGTGGACGGCATGGCCGAGCGCGGTTTCGGGCGGATTGTCAACATCACCTCGCAATCCACCAAGATGCCGGTGCCCAATCTCGGCCTCTCGACTTCGGCGCGGCTCGCGCTCCAGGGATTCTGCAACACCATCTGCCGCGAGGTCGTGGACCGCAATGTGGTCATCAACAACCTGCTGCCGGGCCCGTTCGACACCGACCGGTTGCAGAACGGCATCGTCCATGCAGCAAAGCAGGCCGGCATCGACGTCGCGGCAGCGCGCGAGGAGCGCATGGCCGCGACGCCGGCCGGGCGCTTCGGCACGGCCGAGGAGTTCGGCAAGGTCTGCGCCTTCCTGTGCAGCGAGCATGTCGGCTTCATGACCGCCAACAGCGTGCTGATGGACGGCGGGCTTTACCCCGGGACCTTCTGAGCCGTGCGCGGCGCAGAGGCGGCGTGACGGCGCGGGGAGCGAGCGCAAAATGCTGAGAGCGGGCGACCTCGACCATTTTCTGGGCGCGCTCGGCCGCGCCGTGCGCGAGGCGGTGCCGCCAGGCGGACCGGAAGCTGCGCTCGCAGCGCGCATATTCGATGCGCTGGAGACGCCGGGAGAACTGCCGCCCACCGGCCTGAAGCCGAGCCGCCCCGCCCCGGCCGAGGCGCTGGACGCGGCATTCGCGCTCGCGGCCAAGGGGCCGGAGCCGGTGCAGCATGTGGCAGGCGCGCTCCGGGCGATGGACCCCCGGCTGGCCTGGGGGCCGAGGCTCGGCAGCGAGGACGACCCGGCCTTCCGCAAGGCCCATGCCAACGCCGTGCTGGCGGGCGCGGACGGGTTGGAGCCGCGCGAGGATGTCCGGGTCGGGGTGAGTCTTGTGGCGCCGCACACCGACTATGTGAAGCACAACCACCCGCCGGAGGAGCTCTATTTCGTGCTCGCGCCCGGCGACTGGTGGCGCGAGGACCTGGGCTGGCGGGCGCGGCCGGCAGGCAGTATCCAGCACAACCCGCCCCATGCCTGGCACGCCATGCGCACGGGCGAAACCCCGCTGCTCGCCGTCTGGTGCCTTTGGACGGCGGACGCCTGACGCCCGCAGCGAGAGAGGCGGGCGCGGCGGTCCCGGCCATGACCGCTCGGTGAAATCCGGGCTAGAATGGCCGCAATGCAGCGCTATTCGATCTTTTCGCTTCTGAGGGGCGCGTTCTCCGGACATCGGGACTGGGAGCCGGCATGGCGCGCGCCGGAGCCGAAATCCTCCTACGATGTCATCATCGTCGGCGGCGGGGGACACGGCCTCGCCACCGCCTACTACCTCGCCCGCAACCACGGCATCGCGAACGTCGCCGTGCTGGAGCGCGGCTGGATCGGCGGCGGCAATACCGGGCGCAACACCACCATCGTGCGGTCCAACTACCTGCTGCCGGAGAACCAGCGCTTCTACGAACACTCGCTGAAGCTCTGGGAAGGGCTGAGCCGCGATCTCAACTACAATGTGATGTTCTCGCCGCGCGGCGTCATCAATGTCTTCCACACCGACGCCCAGCGCGATTACTGGGTGCGCCGGCACAACGGCATGCGCTACGCCGGCATAGACGCGGAACTGCTGACCCGCGCGGACCTGGCGCGGCTCGTCCCGGCGCTCAACCTCTCGCCGGACATCCGCCATCCCGTCGTCGGCGGCGTGATGCAGCCGCGCGGCGGCGTCGCGCGCCACGATGCCGTCGCATGGGGCTATGCGCGCGCCGCCGATGCGCTCGGGGTGGACATCATCCAGGACTGCGAGGTGACCGGCATCGACATCCAGGGCGGCAGGGTGACGGGGCTGCAGACCAGCCGCGGGCCCATCGGCGCCGGCCGGGTCGGCCTGGCCGTCGCCGGGCATTCCTCGCGCCTTGCGGAAATGGCGGGCGTCCGCCTGCCCATCGAGACGCACCTGCTCACCGCGACGGTCTCGGAGCCGGTCAAACCCTTTATCGACGCCGTCGTCTCCATCGCCGCAACGCATGCCTATGTCAGCCAGACCGACAAGGGCGAAGTGCTGATCGGCGGCAGCCTGGACGGCTACAACTCCTGGTCGCAGCGCGGCAGCCCGGCGCGCCTGGAGGACATACTGGCGTCGGCCTCGGAGTATTTCCCGCGCGTCTCGCGCCTGCGCCAGCTTCGCCACTGGGCGGGCGTCATGGACATGAGCATGGACGGCAGCCCGATCATCGCCAAACTGCCGGTGGAGGGCCTCGTCATGACCGGCGGCTGGTGTTATGGCGGCTTCAAGGCCACGCCCGCCTCCGGCTGGTGCCTCGCCTGGACGCTCGCCAATGACGCACCCCACGCGCTGAACGCGCCGTTCTCGCTCGAACGCTTCCGCACCGGCGCCGTGCTGGACGAGAACGGCGCCGGACCCGTGGCGTGGGGACATTGAGGGGACCCGGACCATGCTCCTGATACCCTGCCCTTTCTGCGGCGCGCGCGACGAGACGGAGTTCGCCTATGGCGGCGAAGCCGGAATCGAGCGCCCGGCCGACCCGGAGGCCGCAACCGACGAGGCCTGGACGGACTATCTCTGCTTCCACGACAACCCGAAGGGTCCGCATCGCGAGCTCTGGTTCCACCGCGACGGCTGCCGGCGCTGGCTGGAGGTCGAGCGCGACACCTACACCCATGAGCTCGGCGCGGTGCGGCTGAGCCGGCCATGAGGCGCCAGCCCTTCCGCGCGGCCGAAGGCGGTCATCTCATCGACCGCTCGGAACCGCTCAGATTCGACTTCGACGGCCACCGCCACGAAGGATACCGGGGCGACAGCCTGGCCTCCAGCCTGCTGGCGGCAGGCGTGCGCATCGTGGCGCGGAGCTTCAAATACCACCGCCCGCGCGGCGTCTGGGGCTTCGGCCCGGAAGAGCCCAACGCCATGGTCACGACGGGCGTCCGCGAGGAGGCCCGGCCGAACCTGAAGGCGACCGAGGTCCCGCTCTCGGAGGGCCTCGAAGCCTTCGGACAGAACGCCTGGCCCTCCGTTTCCTGGGACCTGGGCGGCGCGGTCGGTCTGGCCGGCGGCCTGATGCCGGCGGGCTTCTACTACAAGACCTTCATGGCGCCGGCGCGCTGGTGGTATTCGCTCTACGAGCCGCTGATCCGGCGCATGGCGGGCTTCGGGCCGGCACCGCGCACACCGGACGACGCCTTCTACGCCAAGCGGCGCATCCACGCAGACGTGCTGGTGGCGGGCGGCGGGCCGGCAGGCGTGGCGGCGGCGCTGGCGGCGGCGCGCGCCGGGGCGCGGGTAGTGCTCGCCGATGAGAATACCCGCTTCGGCGGCGACCTGCTCCGCGCCCCTGGCGAGGTCGGGGACAGCGACGGGCTCGCCTGGATCGACACCGCGACCGCAGAGCTGGAGGCGATGAGCCATGTGCACCTGCTCAACCGCGCCACTGTCGCCGGATATTACGACCACAACCTGCTGACGGTCGCCGAGCGGGCCGGAGAGGAGGAGGGCGCGCCCGGTGCGCCGGCAATGCGGCTCTGGTTCGTGCGGGCGCGCGAGGTCGTGATCGCCGCCGGTGCGCATGAGCGCCCGCTGCTCTTCGACGGGAACGACCGGCCGGGCGTCATGTCGGCCTCCGCGGCCGGCGGCTATGCCCATGCCTATGGCGTGCTGGCCGGGCGGCAGGCCGTCGTCGCCGGCAACAATGACAGCATTTACCGGGTGGCGCGGCTGTTGCGGAGCGTCGGCGTCTCCATCGCCGCTGTGGCCGATACCCGGTCCGGCGGCGATGTGCGCGACCTGCCCTGCCGCGCGGGCGAGGCCGTCGAGCGGGTTCTGGGCAGCCGCCGGGTGCGCGGCGTCCTGCTCCGCCGCGCCGACGGCAGGGCCGGAGACAAGGGCGAGCGCATCACCTGCGACCTGGTGGCCGTTTCCGGCGGTTGGAGCCCGGCCGTGCATCTGCACGCCCAGGCGCGCGGCAGCTTGCGCTACGACGAGGAACGGGGATTGATCCTGCCCGACCGGGCGGGCGGCGCGAACCGGAGCGCGGGCGCGGGCGCCGGGCGCTTCGACCTCGACGGCTGTCTTGAAGAAGGCTGGGCCGCGGGCATCGCCGCCGCTGCATCTTCGGGGCACGAACGCGCCGCCGGGGAGCCGCCGCGCTCGCCCGACCGCAACGCCGGGGAGGCGCCCGTCTTCTGGCAGACGGGCGGCGGCAAGCGCTTCGTCGATCTGCAATACGACGTGACGGCGGCGGATGTGGACCTCGCCGCCCGCGAGGGCTACCGCTCGGTCGAGCATGTGAAGCGCTATACCGCGCTCGGCATGGGCACCGACCAGGGCAAGACCTCCGGCATGGCGGGCCTCGTCCTCTTGTCCGAAGCGCTCGGGCGGCCGGTGGCCCAAACGGGCACGACGACCTTCCGCCCGCCCTATACGCCGGTGCCGATGGCGGCCATGGCCTCGGGCCTGCTCGGCGAGGGTCGGGACGCGCTGCGCCGCACGGCGGCCGACGACTGGCACGAGGCCCGCGGCGCTCCCTTCACCGCCGCCGGCCTCTGGCGCCGGCCCCGCTACTATCCGCGCGAGGGCATGGACGAGGCGGAGACCATCGACGCGGAAGTGCGCGAGACCCGCGCCGGCGCCGGCATCGTCGATGTCGGCACGCTCGGCAAGGTCGATATCCAGGGGCGCGACGCCGCGGCCTTCCTCGATCTCGTCTATGCGAACCGGATGTCGAGCCTGAAGACCGGGCGCGGCCGCTACGGGCTGATGCTGCGCGAGGACGGGCGGGTGTTCGACGACGGCGTCGTCATGCGGCTCGGCGAAAACCACTTCTACTTGACGACCACGACCGCCCATCAGCACGAGGCGATGCAGCATATCGAACTGCTGCTCCAGACCGTCTGGCCGGAGCTGGAGGTCTATGCCACGGATGTCACCGAGCACTGGTTCGCGGCCGCGCTTGCCGGCCCCGGTTCGCGGGCACTGCTGGAGCGGGCCGCGCCCGAGCTTGACCTCTCGGATGACGCCTTCCCGATGATGGCGGTGCGCGCCGCGACGGTCGCCGGTCTCTCGGCGCTCGTGTTCCGGATGAGCTTTTCGGGCGAGCTCTCCTACGAGGTTGCCGTGCCGGCCGATCACGGGCTTGCGCTCTGGACGCGGCTCCTGACCGAGGGACGGGAGGACGGGCTCACCCCCTACGGCACCGAGGCGATGGGCACCATGCGCATCGAGAAGGGCCATGTGACCCACGCCGAGGCGGACGGCCGCACGACGCCGGACGATCTGGGCCTCGGACGCATGGCGAGCGCGGGCGGCCCCGCCATCGGCAAGCGCTCGCTGGAGCTGCCGGCGCTTCGCCGAAACGGCCGCCAGCAGCTTGTCGGCCTCTCCGTCATCGACCCGGAGGCCCGCATCCCGCCCGGCTGCCAGGTGGTGGAAAGCGACGACATGCGCCCCGCGCCGCCGCTCGGCCATGTCACCTCCTTCTGCTACAGCCCGACGCTCGGCCGGGCACTCGCGCTCGCGCTGGTCGAGAACGGGCGGGCGCGGACCGGCCAGACGGTCTATATCGCCTCGCCGGTGATCGACCTCTCCATGGCGGCGGAGATCGTCTCGCCCGTCTTCTACGACCCCGAAGGGACGCGCCTCAATGGCTGACGAGACCGCCGATATCCGGCGCAGCGCCCTTGCCGGGCTCGATCTCGGCTCGCGCGCCGGCGGGGCGGGCGGCGTGCTGCTGGCCGAGGGCGCGGCGCGCGAGGGCTTCGTGCTGCGCGGCCCGGCCGGCGATGCTGCGTTCGGGCAGGCCGTCGAGGCGGCCTTGGGAGCCGCCCTGCCGCTGGAGCCGGGCGAGGCAGGCGGGATCGGGGCCGATGCGCTGCTCATCCGCCTCGGCCCCGATGAATGGCGGCTCATCGCGCCGCTCTCCGACGACGGCCGGCTCGCAGCCCGCCTCGCCTCGGCGCTCGGCAGCGGTCCCGGCGCGCTGGTGAACGTCTCCTCCGCGACGACCGTCGTCGCCGTTGCCGGAGAGCGGGCGGCGGACCTGCTGGCGACCGGCACCGGCATCGACCTCGACCCGGCGGCCTTCTCTCCGGGGCGGGCCGTCCGCACCCGCATCGGCAATGCCCAGGCGCTCGTTCACCGCAAGGCGGAGGACGCGTTCGACCTTTATGTCCCGCGCAGCTACGCCCGCTCCTTCTGGGAATGGCTGGAAGAGCGCGGCCGCGAATTCGGCGCCGCCGTCGCGCTCTGAGGCTGGGGAGACAGAAGGCGCCATGGCAGGAAACGACCTCCGGATCGAGCCGCTGACCCGCGCCGCGTTTCGGCCTTTCGGCGACGCGATCGACGCGGACGGGGCTGAGCGCTTCAAGATCAACAACGGCTCGACGACCCGCTTCCACGACCTCGCCCGCGTCGATGTGGCGGCGGAAGGCGGGCATCCGCTCGTCAACATCTTCCGCGCCCGCCCGCTGCCCATGCCGCTCACCGTCGCGATGGTGGAGAAGCACCCGCTCGGCTCGCAGGCTTTCATCCCGCTGGAGGCCGCGCCTTTCCTGGTTGTCGTCGCGCCGCCCGGAGATACCGTTAGGCCGGCCGATCTCCGCGCCTTCCTCGCGCGCGGCGGCCAGGGCGTCAACTACGCCCCCGGCGTCTGGCACCACCCCGTCATCGCGCTCGGCCGCGAAACCGACTTCCTCGTCATCGACCGCGGCGGCCCCGGCGACAACCTCGCCGAGTTCTTCTTCGACGAAGGCGACCAACGGGTGGTTGATTCTGCTGCATGAAGCTGCGGACAGGCGGATACATGGCGTCCATACCCTCAGCCGTTTTATTCGCGGCTGCGGCGGCATGGCTTGCCGCCGCAGCTTCTGTCGAAGCCCAACCGCGGCTTCCGGAGCCATTGAGCCAGGAACTCCACCGAGTCGACTGTTGGTTCGACTCCGTTGGGCGCCCGCCGCCGACCGAATTCTTCTTCATGGCGGTGCCCGAAAATCCCGACGATGCGACCAGCAAAGTTATCGCTTTTCCTGTTATCAGGTTCGCTACTCGAACCGACGCTTCGCCGGCGAATCCGATTCTCACGCTCGGCGCCGGTGGACCCGGCAACGCCGAAGGACTCGACGCCAACCCGTCCTATGTGTGGCTTTACTACGCGGCCATGACCCGAGCTGCCGGCCGCGATCTCTATGTGCTCGATCCCCGCGGCGTCGGACTGGCCCAACCCGCTTTCCGCTGCCCGGACATCGTTGAACACACCCGCAACATCGTTGCCCAGCGACAAACCGCGAATCAGGAGGTGGAGAACCTGCTCTCCTCATATCGGGAGTGCAGGACTCTCCTTGACGCCTCGGGATTCGATCCAAGCTACTACAATAGCAGAGTGGTGGCTCAAGATGTGGAGTCGCTTAGGAACGCGCT
>JAPOZD010000227.1:3997-8293 GCA_026706245.1 Alphaproteobacteria bacterium | reverse complement strand
CGGCCGACCGCCTCGCCGACCTCGGGCGGCGGCGGCCCGGACGGCAAGGCGAGGCCGCCCGCAATCCCGGCAGAGGCCTCGCGCGCAGCCTCCGCGCCGCCGGCAATCGCGGCGGCGAGCCGGCCGTCGCGGTCGAGCGGCGCAAGCTGCGCCCAGGCGAGCGCCAGGTATCCCGGCCAGTAAGCCAGGTGCCGGTAGAGGCTCGCCACCACCGTGTCGCCGCTGTTGCCGAGTTCGTTCAGCGCGAGTACCAGCCCGCGCACCTCGGGCCGGAGCGCCTCCATCGCGGGAATCGGCGGCAGCTCGCCCTCGACCGGCGTCCGCGCCCCGCCCCCGGCCGCGGGAAGCGGGCCGCCGGCGGGCGCGCCCTCCAGCGCCTGCAGCAGCGCGCCGAGCGTGGCCAGGTTCAGCCGGTTGCCGCGATCGTAGCTCGCCAGCATGCGGATGACGGCAGCGCGGTCCGCCCCGGAGAGGCCGGCGGCCGGCAGCAGCGGGTCCGGCCAGGGCGGCAGGTCCGGCAGCGGCGTCCCCGCCAGGATCCGCGCCGCGGCCCCGTCCGCCAGCCCGCCGGCATAGAGCGGGCGCACCGCCGCCCAGGCCCATTCTAGCGCGCCCGGAAAGAAGGCGAGCCGGCGCCAGATGAGATTGACCACCGGAACGCCCGTTACGCCCCTTATGTCGGCATAGAGGGCGGCGGCGGCTCCGCTGGCCTCGCTCTCGGGCAGGGTCGGCATGGCGTCGGTCATGGGGCGCCCCGTTTATGTCCGCGTGCCCGCCCGCCGCAAGGGCGCGGTCAGTCCACCATGGTGAGGCCGCCGGAGACGCTCAGCACCTGGCCGGTGACATAGTCGCTGAGCGGCCCGGCGAAGAACAGCACGGCGTTGGCGAGGTCCTGCGGCGTGCCGACCCGGCGGAAGGGGATGGCGCGGATCAGCGCCTGCTGCATGCGCTCCGGCTGGCCGCGGAAGAGCGGCGTGTCGGTCGGGCCGGGGCAGACCACGTTCACATTGATGTTGTGGCGCGCCGTCTCGCGGGCGAGCGACTTGGAAAACGCGATGACCCCGCCCTTGGCGCCGGCATAGACGGTCTCGCCCATCGAGCCAACGCGCCCGGCGTCGGAGGAGACGGAGACGATCTTGCCGCCGCCCGCCTCGATCATCGCCGGCAAGAGGGCGTGGCACATGCGCACCGCGCCCAGATAGTTGAGCTCGACGATGCGCTCGATGAACTCCGGCGTGTTCTCGGTGAAGGGCATGATCCGGTCCCAGCCGGCGACATTGGCCAGCACATCGACGGCGCCGAGCGAAGCGGCGATGTCCAGGATGGCGGCCTTGTCGGTGACGTCGAGCGCGCGCGCCTCCGCCGAGCCGCCGGCCTCGCGCGCCGCCGCGGCGGTCTCCTCGACGGCCGCCCCGTCGATGTCGGTCGCGACCACATGCGCGCCCGCGCCGGCGAGCGTCTCCGCCACGGCCCGCCCGATGCCCGAGCCGGCTCCCGTCACGATCGCGGTCTTCCCGGAGAGATCCATGGAGGGGCGCATGGCGCGCGTTCCTTTCCTTGCGCGGGGGGCGGGGCCTCAAGACATACAGCACCCGCCCCCGGAGAGGGAAGGGCGGGCGCCGGTCCTCCCGCGGGCAAGCGCGGGATGGCCGGAAGTGTCATGAAACGTCATGGTCTGTCATGCGATGTCATGGTCGCCATGCCTTCTCCGATGCCTTGCCGTTCCGTTCCTGCATATCGCGCCTCCCCTGCGCTTCGTTCCAATCCAGTCCTCCCGCCGCCGTGCCGGACGCGGCGGGTCCCTTTTTCGCGCGTATCCCGCGCGGGCGCGGGCGCGTGTCGGCGCCGGCGCGGTTCGCGCGCCTGATTGCGCGCGCGAGCCAGCGGACGCACCTTCCCCGTCCGTTCCCGCCGGGGTTTTCGGCCCCAGCCGCTCTCTGCAGAAAACGGAAAAGGCGGCCCCGCAAGCCGCCCTTCCTGCACCCATCATACCACACTTTCCCACAGGTCAAGCCTTCAGGGTCGGAATTTTTTCAACATCCCACATGGGAGGGGCGCGCGGTTCCGACATGTTACGTCCGCGACATCAAGTCGGTTTGGTGGCGCGGGTCACGCGGCGAATTTGCGGATGGCGACCGGCCCGCGGTTCGCCTTCGTCTGCCAGAGGTCGTATTGCATCTGCTGGAGCAGCCAGCTTTCCGGGCTGCCCCCGAATGCCTCGGAGAGCCGGATCGCCATTTCGGGAGAGATGCCGAGGCGGCCGTTGAGGAGCATGGAGAGCGTGTTGCGCGACACCGCAAGGCCCTTGGCGGCTTCGGTCACCGTCAATCCCAGCGGTTCGAGGCATTGCCGCCGGATAACGCCGCCGGGATGGGGTGGGTCGTGCATGAGCATGGCGCAGCCCTTCTAGTGGTAGTCCAGATAATCGACATCGACGGCGTCGCCGTCCTCGAAGCGGAAAACGATGCGCCAGTTGGCCCGGACCGTCACCGCCCAGAAGCCGGCGAGATCGCCCCGCAGCCGGTGAAGCCGGAAGCCGGGCAGGTCCATGTCTTCCGGGGCGTTGGAAGCGTTCAACCGCGCCAGAATGTCCCGCACGGCCTCCCGGTGTTCCGGCCGGATGCGTCCCGCCTCGCCGCGCTGCATGAACCGCCTGAGCGCCCTGCTTCTGAAACTTTGTATCACGGTGGGGTGTAATGTGCAATATGTCTATTGCCAGTTCCCTCAAACCCCCGGCCCCGCCCGCACCGCCTCCGGCACCGCGCGCTTGAGATACCGGCCGTCCGCCGGGTCGCCCAGGAACGCGCCGTCCTCGACCACCACCTTGCCGCGCAGGACGGTCATGGCGGGCCAGCCGGTTATGGCGTGGCCTTCCCAGGGGGTGTAGTCGGCTTCGTGGAGGTCTTCGGCGCGGACCGTGCCGCGGACCTCGGGGTCGAGCACGCAGATGTCGGCGTCGGAGCCGGGCGCGAGCGCGCCCTTCTGCGGCCAGAGCCCCATGATCTTCGCCGCGTTGGTCGAGACGAGGTCCGTGTAGCGCTCCAGGCTGTAGCCGCGCTTCGTCACCATCTCGTCATACATCACGCCCATGCGCGGCTCGACGCCGGCATTGCCGCCCGTGGTGTCGTCGATGCGGTTGCCGATGGTCTTGACCTTGAGCGTGCAGCAGATCTCGTCCGTGGCGACGCAATTGATCGCGCCGTCGAGCGTGCCGGCCCAGAGCGCCGCCTGGTCCGCCGGCGACTTGAGCGAGGGGTAGGTGTGGTAGATCTGGCCGTTCGGCCGGCGGTAGTCCTCGCTGGTGTAGAGCATGTATTGATGCAGGGTCTCGCCGTAGATCGGGCTGCCCTTCGCACGCGCCTCGCGGATCGCCTGCACGCCCGTCGCCGCGCTCACATGCATCATGTAGAGCGGCGTGCCCTCCGCCTCCGCCAGCCTCAGCACGCGGCGGAAGGAGAGGTCCTCCGAGAGCGCGTTGTGGACCTCCGCCATGTTCTCGAAGCCGGTCCGGCCCTCGCGGATCAGCGTCTCGTACATGTGCATGACGATGTCGTTGTCCTCGGCATGGATGACGCCGAGGCCGCCCGCGCGCGTGATCGCCTTGAAGACCTCCCAGATGTCGCCGAAATGCACCATGCGCCCGCGGCGCGACGGCGTGATGTCGGTGGTGAAGATCTTCACGGTCGGATAGCCGTCGGCGATGACGCCCTCCAGCTCCGAGACCGTCTCCGGGGGAATGTCGCCGAGCAGCATCACATGATAGGCATAGTCGCAGTAGCAGGCGCCGTCCCAGTCCGCGTCGCGCCTGGCGATCACCTCCCTCAGCGGCAGCGGCTCCTGGCGGGCAGCGAAGTCGATCATGGTCGTGGTGCCGCCGTGGAGCGCGGCCCGGCTCACCACGGAGGGCGGGTCGGTCAGCATCGCCGTGCCGTCCGGCAGCGGCAGGTGCCAGAGGCAGTGCACATGCGGGTCGATGCCGCCCGGCAGGACGATCCGTCCGGTCGCGTCCACCACGCGCGCGGCCGAGTCGTCCGGGATGGCGCCGAACTCCGCCACGGCCGCGATGCGCTCGCCGGAGACCGCCACATCATGCGCACCGACGCCCTGCGGCGTCACCACCCGGTCGCCGCGCAGGATCAGATCGAACATCGCTCCACCTCCTCGATCAGCGTCTCCATGAGCGCTTCGGCCCAATCCTGCCTTATGCCGCGCCCGATGACGACCAATCTGGTCGAGCGGTCGGCCCCCGGCCAGCGGGAAAGCCGCTCCAGCGGATGGAAGACATGCTGCACGCCA
>JAPOZD010000227.1:0-3987 GCA_026706245.1 Alphaproteobacteria bacterium | reverse complement strand
CGACGACCGGCCGCTCCGGCGCCTCGGCGATCTGCACCAGGCCCTTGAGGCGCAGCAGGTCGGGCCCGGCCGCGTCCGCCAGGGTCTCCAGGAAGAGGGTGAGCGCGACGGCCGGGACGGGCTCCGCGCGCCGGAGCGTGAAGGTCGAGATGCCGGCGGCGTGGTCGTGGCCGTCCGGCGCGTCCAGCCGGGGCTCGATGGCGAGCAGGCGGGCGGGGTCGAGCGCACCGAAGCTGGCTTCCACGATCTCCGCGCCCGGGTTGAGTTGGCGGAGGCGGGCTTCGAGGTCCTGCGCCAGGGCGAGGTCGCACTTGGTGACGATCAGCAGGTCCGCCAGCGCCGCCTGCTTCACCGCCTCGGGATAGCGCTCCAAGGTCTCGGCGCCGTTCACCGCGTCCACCGTCGCCGCGAGCCCGCCCGCTTCCAGGCCGTGTGCGGCGATCAGCGTCTGGAGGATGGGCGCGGGGTCGGCGAGGCCGCTCGTCTCCAGCCAGATGCGCGCGCAGGGCCGCTGCGCCTGCAGGCGGGCGGCGGCGGCGGGAATGTCGCCTCTCGCGGCGCAGCAGAGGCAGCCGGAGCCGAGCTCCACCAGCTTCTCCTCGCCCGCCTCCAGCAGCGCATGGTCGATGCCGACATCGCCGAACTCGTTGACGATCACCCCGTCGCCGGCCAGCGCCTCATGGGCGAGCAGCGCCTTCAGGAGCGTCGTCTTGCCGGAGCCGAGAAAGCCCGTAATGGCGATGACGCGGGTCATGCAAGGCCGCCCGATGCAGGACACACGCCCGGCAGCGTTTCGTCATGCCTCCATCCTGCTCGGTGGGAGCCTGCCCCTTTTCCCCCCTCCCGCTTGCGGGAGGGGCCGGGGGAGGGCCTCTCGGCGTGACGGACCTTCGCTAGGCTTCGCCCGCCGCGCTGAACGCGGCGAACGTTACGAATAACGGCGTTGGCGCCGCCGCTTCCGCTGGCGCGGAAGCGGCCCCCCACCCGGCCTCCCCCGCAAGCGGGGGAGGAGTTTTCCGGCGGCAACCGGCCCAGGCTTGAATCGTTGATCGTTGCCGTCATTGCGGCTCCCCGCTGTCAGTATCGCCGGCGCGCATGAACAGCACCCGGCTTGCGCGGCGCTCGGGCGCGACGAGCGAGCGCAGGTGGCGGAGCGCGCCGGAGATCGAGGGATGGACGCGGCTCCGCCCGTCCGGCCCCGTCACCCGCCAGACGGGGCCGAGCGGCGAGTCCTCCCGCGCCGCCGTCACCCCGTCCGGCCCGACGCCCCAGAGCGCCAGCGCGCCCCGGACCAGCAGCCCGTCCCTTGCCCTCTCATCCGTCACAGCGGCAGCGCCAGCAGGGTGTCGATGCGGGCATTGTCATACACGACCGTCATCTCGCTTATGCGCAGCGCCTCGTCGAAGACGGCGCGGTATTCGCCGGCGCTGAACAGCATGAGGTCGCCCTCGCGCATGATGCGCGCCACATGGTAGCCGGCGCGCGCGGCGGCGGGCGGCCCCGCCTCCACCAGCGCGCGGCCGACGACATG
Source organism: Alphaproteobacteria bacterium (assembly GCA_026706245.1). Classification (GTDB taxonomy): domain Bacteria; phylum Pseudomonadota; class Alphaproteobacteria; order Bin95; family Bin95; genus Bin95. The sequence goes on along the minus strand of JAPOZD010000227.1, from coordinate 2,456 downwards.
GCGGTAGCGCTGCGCCTCGAAGACATTCGCCCGGCGGAGCGCCGCCACCCGGTCGGCCAGCATGGCGCGCCCGTCGGCATAGACCACCGAGACCGGCAGGCCGGCCTCCACATTGTCGCGCGCGGCGATGCGGTAGCAGCAGTCCTCCGCGAACAGTTCCAGCCAGTCCTCCAGCCGGTCGTCGTCTATGGCCATGGCGTAGCGCGCTAGCACGCCGTCCACGGCGTCCTGGAGGCCGCTCACAGCCCCATCACCGCCCGCCAGGCCTTCCAGAAGCCGCGCACCGAGGTCTCGGTCGCGCGGCCCCGCTGGCTCTCCGTTCCCGCGCCGCCCATCTCGACCACACCCGCAAGGCCGGCCGCGCCCGCCACGCCGCGCCTGACGAAACCGCCAACCGCGCCGTCCTCCATGGAGATGAAACCCGCCGGTCCGACAAGGTTCGCCTGCAACAGGCGCAACTCCGCAAGCTCCGGGTCGTCGTCCTCGAAGCCGTAACAGGTCCAGAGCAGCTCCGTGCGGTCCACGCCCTTCGGCACGACATGGCGTATGGCGAGCGCGTTCTGCTGCTGCTGCGAGACGAAGGTCGGGAACACGGTCACCATCTGGAGCGAGACGCCGTCGCCGAACTCGTCGCGGCCCCGGATGAGGCGCGGGTCCGCAAGCGCGAAATCCTCCTTGTGCGACCGCAGACCGCCCTTCTCGTAGTCGTCGCTGGCGCGGTCGGTCAGCATGCGCGACCAGCTGACATGGTGGCCGCCGCTGCCGGCCACCTCGACGCCGCCCTCCTGCGAGAGCCGGTTCAGCCGGAAGGTGGTGAAGAAGGAATGCAGCAGGCTCGCATGGTATGTGTCCTTCACATTCTCGACGTAGAGCTTCCAGTTGTTCGGCAGCATCTGGCGGTGGCGGCCGAGCAGCCTGACCGGCTTCGACAGCACCCGCGCAAGCCGGGCGCGGATTTCGGGGCCGAGCCAGTCCTCGAGGCCGGGCACATCCGGGCTGAAGGTCCCGAAGACAAGTCCGCACCATGCCGCGACGCGCAGCTTGCGGGGTCCGTGCCGGGCCTTGTCGAAGCCCGCCGGCATGCCGCCCGCGCCGTCTATGCCGCCCTCGAAGGCCACGCCGCGGAGATTGCCTTCGAGGTCGTAGTTCCAGGCGTGATAAACGCACTGGATGCGCCGCCCGCGCCCGCCTTCGCCGAGGCAGATCAGCGCGCCGCGATGCGCGCAGCGGTTCTCGAAGGCATGCAGCGCCCCCTGGCCGTCGCGGCTGACGATCACCGGCGTCTCGCCGACATGGGTCGTGCGCCAGCTCGCCGGCTCCGGCAGTTCCGCCTCCATGCACAGGAAATGCCAGGCGGGCCCACGGAAGAGGCGCTCCTGCTCCGCTTCGTAAAGCGCGGGGTCGCGGTAAACCTCGTAAGGCACACGGGTCAGGCCCGGACCGGGCCAGGCCGGCAATTGCGGCTGCTCCTGCATGGCCGGCGAGCCTAGCCGATAAAATTTTTTTCGGCGACGGGCCTTGAAATTGCGAAACGCCGCCCCATTCTGCCGCAGACGCATCGGCATTGCGGGCGCAAAGAAAGCTGCTTGAAATGCAGCTTGACTGTAATGCTGCAATGCAACATTCTTCACTGCAACGCAACATCCACCGGGAGACATGAGCCATGTCCGCTGCCAACGGCGCCTCCGTGCGCTCCCTGTTCGAAAACGCCAAGCACTCGCCCTTCCGCACCTGCCAGTGGCCGTTCGGCGACCCGCAGGACGAGGAGACCTTCCGCTATTGCGGCGAGCCGACGCTCGCGCCGCATTCCTACTGCGCCGCCCATGTCGAGCGGGCCTATCGCGACCCCGACGAGGAGCGCGAAGCGGAGCGCGCCGCCGCCTGACGGGCGCCCGGAGCGCAGCCGCCGCCGGCGCTAGCCCGGCGCGCGGGCGGTCCGGTCTTCCTGCGGGACCGAGAAGATCTGGCCGGGGAAGATCAGGTCCGGATCGCCGATCTGCGCCCGGTTGGCGGCGTAGATGACGGTGTAGCGCACACCCTGGCCGTAAACCCGGCGCGCGATGCGCCAGAGGCTGTTGCCCGGCTGCACCACCACGACGTCGCCCGGCGGGAAGTCGGTGATCGGGTCGGCGCGCTCGAAGGGCAGGCGGATGCGCGAGCGCGGCTCGCCCCCGGGGCCGCGTTCCTCGACCGTGAGGTCGTAGCGTCCGGGCGCGACATTGCGCTCCACGCGAAGGCGCCATTCGCCCTTTTCGTCCGCGCGGACCTTGCCCAGCGATTCGGAGCCGGACTCCGCCCCGGCGATCTTCGGCTCGACGGTCGAGCCGGGCTCCGCTGTTCCGGAAAGCGCCAGATTGCCCTTGTCGTCGTAATCGACCGAATCGACGGACACACCTCCCGGCGACGGCTCGCCGCCGGCCGGCGCCGGCTGCTGCGCAGTCGGCGTCGCGGTCTCT
>JAPOZD010000394.1 GCA_026706245.1 Alphaproteobacteria bacterium | reverse complement strand
GCCGAACGGACCGGGGCCAGCCCGTGCTCGCTGCGGTCGAAGCCGGCCGGAGCGGCGCGCGGCTCGCGCCCGCCGAAATAGGGAGCGGCGCGAAGCGCGCCGTCGAGGCCGTATGTCCAGGAATGGTAGGGACAGCGGATCGCCGGCCCGACATTGCCGGGCTTGTCCACGAGCTTCAGGCAGCGATGGCGGCACACATTGTGGAACGCCCTGATCCGGCCGTCCGCGCCATGCACCAGCAGGACCGGCCGGCCCGCCACGGTGACGGGCGCGGCATCGCCCGGCCGGGCCAGTTCGTGCGCAAAGCCTGCGAATACCCATGAGGCAGCGAAAATCCGCTCGTTCTCGAGCGCGAAGAACGCCTCGCTCGTATAGGCCGAAGCGGGCAGTCCGCGCGCCACGGGAACCGCCGCTTCGAATTCGCCGAGCGCGCGTGTCCCGATAACGCTTTGCAGAGAGAGTTCCATGGCCGTCGCCCCACCGCGCGAGAACGGGGGCGACGATCACCCGGGTCCGAGTGTGAAAGTTGCCCGCAGACGAACAAGCATTTGCCGATTCGCGACACGGGGCGACGAGCGGACCGCAAGAGCGGACCGCCGCCGGCATGGCTCCGGTCAGGCGGAGCTGGGGCGCGCCTTCATGCGCTCGAACCAGGCGGTCACGTTCGCATTCTCGGGCGCGATGTCCTGGCCGACCGTCTTGCCGAAGGCGAGGAAGCAGTAAAGCAGGATGTCGGCAAGACTGATGCGGTCGCCGCAAAGGAACTGCCTGCCGTCCATCTGCGCGTCCAGCCACGCGATCTTGTCCTGCGCGATGGCCTTGAGTCCGTCTGAGGCCTCGGGAATGCAGCGGATGCGGCTCTGGAACATTCTCAGTCCCTCGCCGAAGCGGAAGCCGTTGGCGAGCGGCTCGCAGATATTGAGATCGACCCGGCGCGTCCACATGCGGGTTTCACCGCGTTCCTCCGGCGTCGAGCCGATCAGCGGCGAGCCGCCCTGCCAGTCCGCCAGATATTCGCAGATCGCCGTGATCTCCGCGATATGGCTGCCGTCGTCGAGCTCCAGGCAGGGGCTCTGGCCGGACGGGTTCTTGGAAAGATACTCGCTCTCGCGGTTGACGCCCTTGAGGATATCGACCTTCTCCTCGGGCACCTCGATGCCGGCCTCGGCCATGAACATGCGCACGACATGCGGGTTCGGCCCGATGGATGTGTAGAGCTTCATGAGGGGTGTCCTTCCTTGCCGGGGCTGTGTCGTTCAGACATGGATCGGGCGGCCGTCCACGGCGAGCGCCGCTTCCTTGACCGCCTCGTTGAGCGTCGGATGGGCGTGGCAGGTCCGCGCAATGTCTTCGGCCGAGGCGCCGAACTCCATCGCCAGCGCCGCCTCGGCAATCATCGTGCCAGCATCCGCGCCAAGGATATGCACGCCGAGCACCCGGTCGGTGCGCCTGTCGGCCAGAATCTTCACGAAGCCCTCGGTCTCGCCGTTGCAGCGGGCCCGGCTGTTGGCCTGGAACGGGAAGCGCCCGACAGCGTGTTCGGTGCCCGCCTCCTTCAGAGCCTCCTCCGTTTGGCCTACCGCCGCCGCCTCGGGCCATGTATAGACCACGCCCGGAATCGCATCGTAGTCGATATGGCCGGACTGGCCGGCGATGATCTCGGCGCAGACCGCGCCCTCATCCTCGGCCTTGTGCGCCAGCATCGGCCCGCGCACCACATCGCCGATGGCATAGACGCCCTCGGCGCTCGTGCGGAAGCGGTCGTCGATCCCGATCCGGCCTTGGGCGTCCGTCTCGATGCCGACGCTTTCAAGCCCGAGCCCCGCCGTGTAGGGCCGCCGCCCGACCGCTACCAGTACGGCGTCCGCTTCGACGGTCGCAGTCTCGCCCGAGGCCAGTTTCTCGACCGACAGCGCGACGCCCGCCCTGCCCTTTTTCGCGCCCGTCACCTTGTGCCCGAGCATGAAGGCGAAGCCCTTCTTCTTCAGGATGCGCTGCATCCCCTTGGCCACATCGCCGTCCATGTTGGGAAGGATGCGGTCGAGGAACTCGATCACCGTCACCTTCGCGCCGAGGCGGCTCCACACAACCGCCATCTCCAGCCCGATATAGCCGCCGCCGATGACGGCCAGACGCGCCGGCACGGCCTCCAGCGCGAGCGCACCGGTGGAGGACAGGATGCGCTTCTCGTCGATCCCGATGCCCGGCAGGCCTGCCGGCTCGGACCCCGTGGCGACGACTATGTTGCGGGCTTCGAGCGTGCGGGTTTCGCCCCCTTCAGGAGTGACCTCGACGCGGCCCGGCCCGGCGATGCGCCCCACGCCCGCAACATGCTCGACCTTGTGTTTGCGGAACAGGAACCCGATGCCTTTCGTGAGGTCCCGCACCACCTTGTCCTTGCCGGCCATCATGGCCGCGAGATCGACCTCGACGCCGCCCCGGACCCTGATGCCACGCCCGGCGAAACCGTGCTGCGCCTGCTCGAAGAGATGTGTGCTGTGCAGCAGTTCCTTGGAGGGAATGCACCCGACATTCAGGCAGGTGCCGCCGAGCGTCGCCCGCTTCTCGACGCAGGCCGTGCGCATGCCGAGCTGCGCCGCCCGGATCGCCGCCACATAGCCGCCCGGCCCGCCGCCGACGACGACGACATCGAAGCTGTCGGTCATGGAATTCCCCGTTCCTCAGACGTCGAGCAGCAGGCGCTCGGGATTCTCGATCGCTTCCTTGACGCGCACCAGGAAGGTGACGGACTCGGACCCGTCGATGATCCGGTGGTCGTAGGAAAGCGCCAGATACATCATCGGCCGGATCTCCACCTTGCCGTCCACCGCCACCGGGCGGTCCTCGATCTTGTGCATGCCGAGAATGCCGGACTGCGGCGGGTTTAGGATCGGCGCCGACATGAGCGAGCCGTAAACCCCGCCATTGGAGATCGTGAAGGTGCCGCCGGTGAGGTCGTCCATCGAGAGCTTGCCGTCGCGCGCCCTCGCGCCGAGATCGGCGATGCTGCGCTCGACCTCGGCGAAGCTCATCGCGTCGGCGTCCTTCAGCACCGGCACCACAAGGCCCTGCGCCGTGCCGACGGCCACGCCGATGTCGTAGTGGTTCTTGTAGATGACGTCCTCGCCGTCGATCTCGGCATTGACCGCGGGAATCTCCTTGAGCGCGCCGATGCAGGCCTTGACGAAGAAGGACATGAAGCCGAGCCGCACGCCGTGGCGCGTCTCGAACTGGTCGCGGTAGCGCCGGCGGAGCGCCACCACGCCGCTCATGTCCGCCTCGTTGAAGGTGGTGAGCATGGCGGCGGTGTTCTGCGCGTCCTTGAGCCGTTCGGCGATGCGCCGGCGCAGGCGCGACATCCGCACCCGCTCCTCGCGCGGATGGTCCGGGCGCGGCGCCCGCGGCGCAGTTGGAGCGGCGGGGGCCGGCGCGGGAGCCGCGGCAAGCGGCGGCGCGGCGGCGGACTCGAGATGGGCAAGCACGTCGCCCTTGGTGATCCGCCCGTCCTTTCCGGTGCCGGCGACGGCCTCGGGCGCAAGGGCGTTGTCGGCCAGCAGCTTGCGGGCCGCCGGCGAGAGCGGCGGGGCGTCGGCAGGAGCCGCGGCCGGCTCCCTTGCCTTCGGCGCTGGAACGGCCCTGGCGGGCGCGGCGCCGGCCGCCATGCGGCCCAGCACGGCACCGACTTCCACTTCCTCGCCCTCGCCCGCGAGAATCTCCTCCAGCACGCCGGTCCGGGGCGCCGGCACCTCGACCGTGACCTTGTCGGTTTCGAGCTCGACCAGCGGCTCGTCCGCCTCCACCGCGTCGCCCGGCGCCTTCATCCAGCGGGCGACGGTCGCCTCGCTGATGCTCTCGCCGAGTTGCGGCACATGGATCTCGATCGCCATCGTCCGGTCTCTCCTCCGGTCAGCCCGCGCCAAGCGCCTCGGCGACCAGCGCCCTCTGCTCGAAATTATGCCGCGTCAGGAGGCCGGTCGCCGGCGACGCCGCCTCCCGCCGGCCGACAAAGCGGGGCCGGCGCGCCTTGCCGCCGACCTCCTCCAGCACCGCCTCGATGCGCCGGTCCACAAAGGTCCAGGCCCCCATGTTCTGCGGTTCTTCCTGGCACCAGACGATCTCCGCCTCAGGATAGCGGGCGAGCTCCTCGGCCAGCGTGCGCTCGGGGAAGGGGTAAAGCTGCTCGACGCGCAGGAGCGCCACGTCGCGAATCTTCTCCTCGCGGCGCTGCTGCAGCAGGTCGTAATAGACCTTGCCCGCGCAGAGCACGACCCGCTTGACCGCCTTGCCCGCGTCGATCCCGTCGATCTCCGGCATGACCCGGTGGAAGGAGCTGCCGTCGGCAAGCTCGTCGAGGCCGGAAACGCAAAGCCTGTGCCGCAGCAGCGATTTCGGCGTCATTACGATGAGCGGCTTGCGGAACTCCCGCCTCACCTGCCGGCGCAGCGCGTGGAAATAGTTGGCCGGCGTGGTCGGATAGACGACCTGCATGTTGTCTTCCCCGCAAAGCTGGAGATAGCGCTCCAGCCGCGCCGAGGAATGCTCCGGCCCCTGGCCCTCGTAGCCGTGCGGCAGCAGCATGACGAGGCCCGACCTGCGCAGCCATTTCGACTCGCCCGACGAGATGAACTGGTCCATCACCACCTGCGCGCCGTTGGCGAAATCGCCGAACTGCGCCTCCCACATCACCAGCGCATGCGGCTCGCTCTGGGAATAGCCGTATTCGAAGCCGAGCACCGAGGCCTCGGCAAGCGGGCTGTCGATGATCTCGACCCGGCCCTGATCCGGCCCGATATGCTGGAGCGGGGTGAACTTCCTTTCGTCCACCTGGTCGCGCAGCACGGCATGGCGCTGCGAGAAGGTGCCGCGCCCGCAGTCCTGCCCGGAGAGGCGCACGGGAATCCCTTCCGCGGCGAGCGTGCCGAAGGCCAGCGCTTCGGCCGTCGCCCAGTCGAGCCCTTCGCCGGTTTCGAAGACCTTCGCCCGCTGCCGGAACTGCCGCGCGATCTTGGGATTGAGGTTGAAGCCCTCCGGCATGTCCGTCAGCCGTTCGCCGACCGCCTTCAGCCGGTCGAGGGGCACGGCAGTCGAGCCGCGCCGGTCCCCTTCGCTCGCCACCTCGATGCCGCTCCACGCCCCTTCCAGCCAGTCCGCCTTGTTGGGCTTGTAGCTGTTCGCGGCCTCGAAATCGCGGTCCAGCTTGGCGCGGAAGTCCTCGACGATGCCGTCCGCCTCCTCCTCGGTCAGCAGGCCCTCCGCGGCCAGCCGCCCGGCATAGATCGCCCTGGTGGTCGCATGCCTGTCGATGGCGTCATACATGATCGGCTGGGTGAAGGCCGGTTCGTCCGCCTCGTTGTGGCCCTGGCGGCGATAGCAATACATGTCGATGACCACGTCGCGCTTGAAGCGGAAGCGGAACTCGGTGGCGATCCGCGCCACATGCACCACCGCCTCGGGGTCGTCGCCGTTCACATGGAAAACGGGCGCCTGGACGATCTGCGCCATGCCGGAGCAATAGGGGCTGGAGCGCGAGTCCGTGGGCGAGGTGGTGAAGCCGATCTGGTTGTTGATGACGACATGGATGGTGCCGCCGACCTTGTAGCCCTTGAGCTCGGAGAGCTCGAAGGTCTCCGCGACGAGGCCCTGCCCGATGAACGCGGCGTCGCCATGCAGCAGGATCGGCATGACCTTGTCGCGGTCGTCGTCGCCGCGCTGCTCCTGCTTGGCCCGCGCCCGCCCGATGACGACCGGATTGACGACCTCCAGATGGCTGGGATTCGGGCAAAGCGAGAGATGGATGATATTGCCGTCGAACTCGCGGTCCGACGACGTGCCGAGATGGTATTTCACATCGCCCGAGCCCTGCACGTCCTCGGGGTTCGCGGGCAGGCCCTGGAACTCGGAGAAGATCGCCTGGAACGGCTTGCCCATGAAATTGGCGAGCACGTTCAGCCGGCCGCGATGGGCCATGCCGATCACTGCCTCTTCCAGCCCCATCTCGCCGCCGCGCTTGATGATCTGCTCCAGCGCCGGGATCAGCGCCTCGCCGCCTTCCAGCCCGAAGCGCTTGGTGCCGATATATTTGCGGTCGAGGAAGTGTTCGAAGACCTCGGCCTCCGTCAGCCGCTCCAGGATGGCGCGGCGGCCGCGCTCGGTGAACTGGGTGCGGTTCAGCGGCCGCTCGATACGCCTCTGGATCCAGGCCTTCTGGTCGGGGTCCTGGATATGCATGAACTCGACGCCGATGCTCGAGCTGTAGATGTCGTGCAGGGCCGCCTCGATCTCGCGCATGGTGGCGTGTTCGCGGCCGAGCACGCCGTCGATGAAGATCGGGCGGTCCCAGTCGTCCTCGCCGAAGCCGTAGGTCGCGGGGTCGAGTTCGGGGTGGTGTTCCGGTTCGTGCAGGCCGAGCGGATCGAGCCTCGCATAGAGATGGCCGCGCACCCGGTAGGCGCGGATGAGCATCAGCGCGCGGATCGAATCATGCGTCGCCTGCCGCCCGCCCTCGCCGGGTTCCTCGATAGCTCCGTTGCCCGCGGGCGCCGCGTCATGGCCGTTGCCGATCACCTGCGGGCGCATCCGGCCCCAGGCGGCCGGCGCGGGGGCTCGGTCCGCGCGTCCGTTCGACTTCAGTTCGGCGAAGAAAGCCGTCCAGCTCTCGTCCACCGAAGCCGGGTCGCACAGATATTGCTCGTAAAGCTCCGCGATGAAGACGGCATTGCCGCCATGCAGGAAATCATCCGCCTCGGAAGATACCGCCATTGCCAGTTACCTCCTTCCCGCCTCCTTGCCGGCGCGTCAGCGGCCAAGGGCCTCGAGCATGGTCTCGCCCAGCGCAGCCGGCGAGCGGCTTACCAGAATTCCGGCGTCGGTAAAGGCTTCGATCTTGTTTTCCGCCGTGCCCTTGCCGCCGGACACGATGGCCCCGGCATGGCCCATGCGTTTGCCGGGCGGCGCCGACGCCCCGGCGATGAAACCCACGGCCGGCTTGCGCTCCGGCAGGCCGGCGTAAAACGCGGCCGCGTCTTCCTCCGCACTGCCGCCTATCTCCCCGATGATGACGATGCCCTCCGTTTCCGGGTCGTCATGGAAGAGCCTCAGGCAATCGATGAAGTCGGTGCCGTTGACCGGGTCGCCACCGATACCGATGCAGGTGGACTGGCCGAGGCCGGCAGCGGTGGTCTGGGCGACGGCCTCATAGGTCAGCGTGCCGGAACGGGAGACGATGCCGATCCGCCCGCGCCGGTGGATATGGCCCGGCATGATGCCGATCTTGCAGGCATCGGGCGTGATGGCGCCCGGGCAATTGGGCCCGATCAGCCGCGAGCCGGAGCCCGCAAGCGCCCGCTTGACGCGCACCATGTCGAGCACCGGCACGCCTTCGGTGATGCAGACGATGAGCGGAATCTCCGCGGCCGCCGCCTCCAGCATCGCGTCGGCCGCGAAAGGCGGCGGCACGTAGATGACCGTCGCGTCGGCCCCGGTTTCGGCCTTCGCCTCGGCCACGGTGTCGAACACCGGCAGCCCGAGATGGCGGCGCCCGCCCTTGCCCGGCGCGACCCCACCGACCATCCGCGTCCCGTACTCGAGGGCCTGCTGCGAATGGAAGGTGCCCTGCCTGCCGGTGATTCCCTGGCAGATCACACGGGTGTTCTCGTCGATCATCACCGCCATGGCCTCAGCCCTCCCCGACCGCGGCGACGACCTTGGCCGCCGCTTCGCCGAGGTCCTCCGCGGCGGTGATCGGCAGCCCGGACCGTGCGAGGATACGCTTGCCCTGCTCCACATTCGTGCCTTCGAGGCGCACCACCAGCGGCACATCGAGGCTGACTTCATGCGCGGCTTCGACGACGCCGTCCGCAATCACGTCGCATTGCATGATGCCGCCGAAGATATTGACCAGGATCGCTTCCACATTGGGGTCGGACAGAATGATCTTGAAGGCGCTGATAACGCGCTCCTTGTCCGCACCGCCGCCGACATCGAGGAAGTTGGCCGGCTCCGCCCCCTGCAGCTTGATGATGTCCATGGTCGCCATGGCGAGCCCGGCGCCGTTCACCATGCAGCCGATATTGCCGTCGAGCTTGACATAGCTGAAGCCGAGCGCCTCCGCCTGCCGTTCCACCGGCGTTTCCTCGTCCTCGTCGCGCAGCTCGTCCACGCCGGGCTGGCGGAAGAGCGCATTGTCGTCGAAGCTCATCTTCGCATCGAGGGCAAGCAGCGCGCCGCTGCCGGTCACCACGAGCGGATTGATCTCGATGAGCCCGGCGTCGAGCTCCGTGAACGCCCTGTACAGAT
>JAPOZD010000081.1 GCA_026706245.1 Alphaproteobacteria bacterium | reverse complement strand
GGTCACCACGAGCGGATTGATCTCGATGAGCCCGGCGTCGAGCTCCGTGAACGCACTGTACAGATTGGCGAGCAGCGCCGCCGCCCCGCGGGCCTCCGCCGCTCCGAGCCCGAAGGCGGAGGCCACGCGGCGGCCGTGATGCGGCTGCACGCCGGTCGCCGGATCGACCGAGAAGGTGACGATCTTCTCCGGCGCCGCCTCGGCCACCTCCTCGATATTCATCCCGCCCTCGGTGGACGCGACGACGGTAACGCGCCCGACGGTCCGGTTCACGAGCCTGGAAAGGTAAAGCTCGCGGGCGATGTCGCAGCCTTCCGCCACATATATGCGCTTGACCGTCTGCCCGTCCGGTCCTGTCTGGTGGGTCACGAGCGTGGTGCCCAGCAAGCCGGCCGCCGCCTCGCGCACGTCCGCGACCGAGCGCACGACCTTGACGCCGCCGGCCTTGCCGCGCCCGCCGGCGTGGATCTGCGCCTTGACGACCCAGACCGGCCCGCCGAGCTTTTCCGCGCCCTCGACGGCCTCATCTACCGTGTAGGCCACATGGCCGCGCGGCACCGGCACATCGAAGCGCGCCAGCACACCCTTCGCCTGGTATTCGTGAATATTCATCCGACGCTGCGCCGCGTGCGCGCACTTGCCATGCGACCCGCTCCGTCTTCTTTCTTTTGCCGCCGGAGCGGCGAGGCGATTGCCCGCATCGGGGAAACCGGCCCCATCGTTCGCGCTAGTCCGCCGCCTGGGCGCGCATTCGCTCCGCGACCTCGACCAGCTCCCGCACCGCCGCCACAGAGTTGTCGAAAGCGGCCCGGTCGGCATCCGAAAGGCGTATTTCGACGATGCGCTCGACCCCGCCCGCGCCGATGACCGCCGGCACGCCCACATACAGGCCGTCCACGCCGTATTCGCCATTGAGCCAGGCGGCGCAGGGAAGCACGCGCTTCTTGTCCTTCAGGTAGCTCTCCGCCATCTGGACCGCCGCCGAAGCGGGGGCATAGAAGGCCGAGCCGGTCTTGAGGAGATTGACGATCTCCGCGCCGCCGTCGCGGGTGCGCTGCACGATGTCGGCGACCCGCTGCTCCGTCGTCCAGCCCATCCCGACAAGGTCCGGCACCGGGATACCCGCTACGGCCGAATAGTTGACCAATGGCACCATGCTGTCCCCGTGGCCGCCCAGCACGAACGCCGTCACGTCCTCCACCGAGACATCGAACTCTTTCGCGAGGAAGTAGCGGAAGCGCGCCGTGTCCAGCACGCCCGCCATGCCGACGACCTTGTTGGGCTGAAAGCCGGTCACGCCCTGCAATACCGCCACCATCGCATCGAGCGGGTTGGTAATGCAGATCACGAAAGCGTCCGGGCAGTTGCGTTTCAGGCCGTCGCCGACCGAGCCCATGACCTTCGTGTTGATCCCGACCAGATCGTCGCGGCTCATGCCGGGCTTGCGCGGCACGCCGGCGGTGACGATGACGACATCGCAACCTTCCAGCGCCTCATAACTGCTGGCGCCGGAAATCCGGGCGTCGAAGCCTTCTATCGGCGAGCTCTGGACAAGGTCGAGCGCCTTGCCGCCGGGCATGCCCTCGACAATGTCGAACAGCACGACATCGCCCAATTCCTTGAGGCCGGCCAGATGTGCGAGCGTGCCCCCGATATTGCCCGCGCCGACCAGCCCGATCCTGTTGCGCGCCATTCAAATCACCCCAATCGCCGCGACGCCGCTGCGGACGGCAAACTACTGGCTTTCATCGCCTCCTACAAGCGGTTCGCCAGCGGGTGCGTCGCCGGACCAGGGGTCCATTTCATAGGCTGCGGGGGTCGTGCGCGGCAGTACGACGAAAGCGCCCTTGTCCGCCTCATCGACGTCTGCCCGGCGGGTGCGCCGGTAGAGAGCGAAGAGGCCGAGCCCGGCGGCGATCGCGGCCACGCTGTCGAACAGCGCCCCCGGACCGGCGAGGTCCATGGCCAGCGCCGCGACCGGCGGTCCGGCAACCGCACCCGTCCCGAAGGCGATCAGCAACCCGGCCGCCGCCGGCACGCTGTCTTCCGGCGGAAGATGATCGTTGGTATGCGCCGCCGCAAGCGGGTAGGCGGCGAAGACGAGGCCGCCGAACACCGCGCCGAAGATCATCAGCACCTCGAGCGAACCGTCGCCGACGACGCGGAACAGCAGCGCGGCCGCGAGCGCCGCGAAGCAGATGCCCGCCAGCACGAGACGCCGCTCGATACGGTCCGAGAGCCGGCCGATGGGGAAGGAGAGCGCGAACCCGCCGCCGATCAGGGCCAGCCAGAACGCCGCCGCTCCGGAAACGCCGTGGCCGACCGATACCGCATAGACCGAACTCAGGCCGACCAGGGGCGCTATCATCGCGCCGGCCAGCACGGCGCCCGCAATCCCGAGCGGCGAAATGCGCACGAGGTCCCGGAAGCGCAGCCGCGAGGGCTGGGCAACGCCGGGCTGCGCCCGGTTCGAGAGCGACATCGGAAGCAGCGACAGGCCCATCAGTATCGAAGCAATGCTGAACAGCGCGAACCCCTCCGGTTCCTCTATCGTCATCAGCAGCGGCCCGACGCTCAGCGCCGCATAGCACACGGCCATGTAGATCGAGAGCGCGGAGCCCCGCCTGGCGTTGCCGGAGACGTGGTTGAGCCAGCTTTCCATCGCCAGCAGCACGCCCGCCATCGCGAACCCGTTGGCGAACCTGACCGCAGACCACACGAACGGCCCGCCGGAGAGCGCATAGATCAGAGCCGCCGCCGAGAGCACTGTCGCAAAGCTGGCGAAGGCGCGAATGTGGCCGACGCGGTTGATGACGCCGCCCGACAGGCTGGACCCGATGAGCTGCCCGGCGAAATAGGCGGTGGTCACAAGCCCCGTCACGGACGCGGCGAAGCCGGCGCCTTCCAGCCGCACGCCGATAAGGGTGGCGAGCAACCCGTTGCCGAGTTGCAGCAGCGCCGCCGCCGCCAGAATCGGCAGGATAGGCCCCAGATAAGCGGGCATGAGGGCACCTCGCGGGGAGGGCGGCGACGGAGCGCGCGCGGTTCAGGCAGCCAGATGGCGGCGCGCGATATAGTCCTCCGCCTGCATCTCTATCAAGCGCGATGTCGTGCGGCGAAATATGTCGGCTCCGAGACCCTGGGGATAGAGCTTGTCGGGGCCGGTCGCGGCCGAGAGCACGAGGTTGCAGCGCGCTTCGTAAAGAGCGTCGATCAGGTTGATGAAGCGCCGCGCCTCGTTGCGGTCTTCCGGGCGCATCGCCGGCACGCCGGCGAGGATGAACGTGTGATACCGCGCGGCCAGCGCCAGATAGTCGCCCGCGCCGAGCGGCTGGCGGCAAAGGTCGTCGAAATGGAAACGCGCCACGCCGCGTGCGGCCTCCGGCACCGCGATCTCGCGCCCTCGGACGGACACGATATCCGGCACGCCCCGCTCCATGTCGGTGAGGTCGCGGAACGCCCGGCCGAGCTCGGCGGCCGCCCCCGCGTCGAGCGGCGCGTGATAGACCCGCCGCCCTCTCAGCCGCGCCAGCCTGTGATCCCCGTCGCCGGCCAGTTCGAGCACGCGCAGGCGTTGCTGCAATATGTCGATGAAGGGCAGGAACCGCTCCCGCTGCAGGCCGTTGCGGTAGAGGTCCGCCGGCGGGGTGTTGGAGGTTGCGACAACGACCACGTCCCGCGCCAGCAGCGCCTCGAACAGGCGGCCGAGGATCATCGCATCGGCGATATTGTCCACCTGGAACTCGTCGAAGCAGAGCAGGGCCGCTTCTTCCGAGACGGCCGCGGCGAGGCCCGGAATCGGATCGCCGGCGCGCTTCCGCATCCGGTGGGCGCGGTCATGCACCTCGGTCATGAAGGCGTGGAAATGCACCCGGCGCTTGGCCGCGACCGGCGCGGTCTCGAAGAAGAGGTCCATCAGCATGGACTTGCCGCGCCCGACCGCCCCGTGGATGTAGATGCCCTTCGGCGCCTCCGCAGCCGGTTCGGTCCGGCGCATGAGGCCGAGCCGGCCGAGCCACCCGCCCGTCCTGCCGGCGGCGGCAAAGGCCCCCAGGGCGTCATGCAGGTCCTGGAGCGCCCGCGCGCAGGCCTCCTGGTCGGGGTCGCCGCTCAGCGCCTTCGCCGCCACCTGCGCGCGCCACGCCGCCAGTGGCCCCGCGTTGGACTCGGACACGGTCTTTCCCGTCAAGCGAAGGTGCGTTCCATCTCGCGCCGGAAGGCGACGGTCGGGTCCTTCGGGTCGATCTCGACATCGTCCCAGGTCACCGGCCGGCCGAAGGGTATGGTGTTGCGGAGCCGGACGCCGTGGGCGAGGCCGATGGGCAGGCCGCCGAGCGCCAGCGAGTCCGCTGACGGCATCAGCCTGCCCCAGACGCAATAGCCGCCCTCCCCGTCCAGCACCTCGCCGGCCCGGAGGTCCCGTTTCGCCGTGGCGACGACATCGCCGGCCCAACCCTCTGCATGGCCGGTCGACTCGCCGCGCAGCGCCGCCGTCGCCACCGACACGCCGAGTTCGAGGCCGATCAGGTGCGAGGGCCGCCAGAGCGCCGCATATTCGCCGCTCTCGTCGGTGGAGACATGGTATTCGGCGAAGCAGCGCTGCACATACTCGTCAGCCCCGGCGAAGGTGACATAGACCCCCTGGCGCAGGTTGTGCGGCACCTCCTGGCCGTTCGCGCCGAAGCAGGAGATCACCTCGACATAGCCGCCGCGCCCCTCCAGCGTGCCGCCGTCGGCCTCGGGCTTCAGCAGGTCGGCGAGCTCGTAAACCGAGGCGGGGCGGAAGGAGAGGCCCTTGCGCGGCACGTTCAATCCGGTGGCGTTGGCGACGGCCGCCATCTCGATGCCGGACTTGGTGCCGTCCACAAAGGAGTTGAACATCTGCGCGTTCATGCCGCCGAGCGCCGCCCGTTCGGCGTCGATGCCGTAATAGTCCCACACGGTCTCGGGGGTGGACTGGTGGTAATGCGCCATATGCTTGGTGCCCTTGCCGGCCGCCACGACCTCGAGGCCGCAGGTGCGCGCCCAGTCCACCATCTCGTAGATCAGCGCCGGCTGGTCGCCATAGGCCATGGCGCAGGCCACGCCCGCCTCCTCCGCCCTCTGCGCGAGTAGCGGCCCGGCGAGCACATCCGCCTCGACATTCACCATGACGATATGCCGCCCGGCCTCGAAGCAGGCGAGCGCATGGCGGATGCCCGCAGGCGGATTGCCCGTCGCTTCGACGATCACCTCGATGCCGTCGGTCCCGATGAGTTCTTGCGCATCCTCGACGAGGAACGTCATGCCGTCCCTGAAGGCGTCTGCGAAGGACGCGGCGCCGTAGCGCTCCGCCGGCCAGTTGATGCGGGCCAGCTGCGAGCGCGCGCGCTCCAGGTCCAGATCCGCCACGCCGACGACTTGCATGCCCGTCGTCCGCCCGGCCTGGGAGAGGAACATGGCCCCGAACTTGCCGCAGCCGATGACGCCGACCCGCACGGGCCGTCCCTCGGCGGCCCGCGCCGCCAGCATTCTCGACAGGTTCATCCTTGTCCTCCCCGCTCCACCGCCCCTGTTGCTAGACGAGGAGCGGGACAGCATCAAGACGGGCCTTCGAGGGCGGCGCTTTCGCACGGCTCCGCCAGCCGTTAGGTTTCGCACCCCTCCCCTCCGTTTCCCGAGGAGTCCCGCTGCCATGCCGCATTCCGCAGGCGCGCTCGCCGGCACCCGCGTAATCGACTGCACACGGGTGCTCGGCGGCCCCTACTGCACCATGATCCTCGCCGACCACGGCGCGGAGGTCGTCAAGGTCGAGCCGCCGCAGGGCGACGAGACGCGGGACTGGGGGCCGCCCTTCTGCGCCGACGGGGAGGCGGCCTATTTCCAGGGCGTCAACCGCAACAAGCGCTCCATCGGCCTCGACCTTTCGAAAGACGAGGGCAAGGCGGTGCTGATGCGCCTGCTGGAGGGCGCGGATGTCATCGCCGAGAACTTCAAGCCCGGCACGCTGGAGAAATGGGGCCTCGGCTATGAGGAGGTGCTGAGCCGGCGCTTCCCCCGGCTGGTGCATTGCCGGATTACCGGCTTCGGCGCGGACGGGCCGCTCGGCGGCTTTCCCGGCTACGACGCGGTGATCCAGGCGATGTCCGGCATGATGAGCGTCAACGGCTCGCCCGGGAGCGGCCCCGTTCGCGTCGGCACGCCGATGGTCGATATGGGCACCGGCCTGAACGCGGTCATCGCCATCCTCATGGCGCTGCTCGAACGCGAGCGGTCCGGCCGGGGCCAGTTTCTCGATCTCACGCTCTATGACTGCGCCGTCGCCCTGCTCCACCCCCAGGCGCCGAACTGGCTCATGTCGGGCAGGGAGCCGGCGATCACCGGCAATGCGCACCCCAATATCTACCCCTATGACGCCTTCCGCACGCGCGACAAGCAGGCCTTCCTCGCCATCGGCAATAACGGCCAGTGGGCGCGGTTCTGCGCCGCCATCGGCGCGGGCGAACTGGCGGAAGACGCGCGCTTCTCCGACAATGCCGCCCGCTCGCGCAACCGCGCCGAGCTCAAGCCGCTGCTGGAGGCGAAGCTCGCGGACTTCGAGTGCGACGCGCTCTGCGAGACGCTGCTCCGCCAGGGCGTGCCGGCCGGTCCCGTCAATGCCATCCCCGAGGTATTCACCCATCCGCACACGCTGCACCGGGGCATGCGCGCTTCGGTCGAGGGCGACGAATGGGAGGCGCCCGGCATCGCCGCCAAGCTCTCGCGCACGCCGGGCAGCGTGCGCGCCGCCCCGCCCTTCTTCGGCAACGCCACCCGCGAGGTGCTGGCCGAAGCGGGCTATGCGGCAGCCGAGATCGAGATCCTCATCGAAACGGGCGTCGCGCTGACGGAACGCCGGCGGGGCTAGCGCGGGCGGGTCGTGACCCAGGTCATGCGGGCGTCGTAGCCCTTCTCGAAAGCCTCGATCTCGCCGAGGTACTGCATGGTGAAGTCAATGTCGTCGAGCCCCTGCAGCACCTTGTTCTTCTGGAACGGGTCGATCTCGAAGCTCCAGGTGGACTGGTCGGGCGCGGTGACGGTCTGGCTCTCCAGATCGACCGTGACCTCCCCGCCCGGCCCCTCATGCAGCATCTCGCGCAGCCGCCGGCAGGTCTCGTCGGCCAGACGGATCGGCAGGAAGCCGTTCTTCAGCGAGTTGTTGTAGAAGATGTCGCCGAAGGAAGGCGCGATCACCGCCTTGAAGCCCGCCGCGGCGAGCGCCGTCACCGCGTTCTCGCGCGAGGAGCCGCAGCCGAAATTCCGGTCGGCGACCAGCACCTGCGCCTCCCGGAAGCCCTCCCGGTTCATCACGAAGTCCGGCTTTTTCGCCCCGTCGGTATCGAAGCGCAGGTCGTGGAAGAGGTAGCTGCCGTAGCGCTCGTCCAGCGGGCGGCTGAGGAAGCGCGCCGGGATCACCTGGTCGGTATCGACATTCAGCATGTCGAGCGGCGCGGCGACGGCGGAGAAGGTCTTGAAGGGTTCCATCTGCCTAGTCCTCCGCTCAGCCGAACTCGCGCACATCGGCGAAGCGTCCGCTGACCGCCGCCGCGGCCGCCATGGCCGGGCTCACCAGATGGGTGCGCACGCCCGGCCCTTGCCGGCCGCGGAAATTGCGGTTGGAGGTGGACGCCGTGCGCTCGCCGGGGCGCGCGATGTCGCCGTTCATGCCGACGCACATCGAACACGCGCTCTCGCGCCACTCGAAGCCCGCCTCGGTGAAGATGCGGTCGAGGCCCTCGTCCTCCGCCTGCTTCTTGATGAGGCCGGAGCCGGGCGAGACGAAGGCATGGCCGACCCTGATCCGCCGGCCCTCCACCACCTTCGCCGCGGCGCGCAGGTCCTCGATGCGGCTGTTGGTGCAGGAGCCGATGAACACCCGGTCCACCTCGATGTCGGTAATCGCCTGGCCGGCGCTGAGGCCCATATAGTCGATGGCGCCTTCGAGCGCGGCGCGGCGCTCCCCGTCCGGCTCGTCCGCCGGATCCGGCACCCGCTCCGTCACCGGGACAGCGTTCTCCGGGCTCGTGCCCCAGGTCACCATCGGCGCGAGTGCGGCCCCGTCCAGCGCCTCCTCGCGGTCGAACGCGGCGCCGGGGTCGGAGGGCAGGCCCCGCCAGTGAGCGACGGCCTTGTCCCATTCCGAACCGGCAGGCGCGAAGGGACGGCCCTTCAGATAGTCGAAGGTCTTCCCGTCGGGCGCGATCATCCCGCAGCGCGCGCCGGCCTCGATCGACACGTTGCAGCCCGTCAGCCGCCCCTCCATCGAGAAGGCGCGGGTGCGCGGGCGCG
>JAPOZD010000345.1 GCA_026706245.1 Alphaproteobacteria bacterium | reverse complement strand
TCCGGCGATCCGGCGATCCGGCGATCCGGCGATCCGGCGATCCGGCGATCCGGCCGGACAGGTCGAGTTTAATCAGACGGACACGACGAAGCAAATCGCGGACCATGCTCTTCCTCCTCCTGCAACCCGCACCGCCCGGCAAAACCCCCAACGGCAACCGGGCGGCGCCTCATGCAACCGACCGGCGCCTCCTGACCCGGCATGCGGCCACAAGCCAGCCTAGCCGGAAACTGCGCGCGCCGGCACGGCCTGGTCAATTGCAAGAATTCGGTATTTTTTGCACCGAAGGACGCCTGAAACCGGTCTTCCGGCCCGCAATGCCGGGGAGCGAGCCCGTCAGATCAGGCCGAGGCGCAGCGCCTTGCAGGCGGCATGGCCACGGTTCGCGCAGCCGAGCTTGCGCACGGCATTGCCGACATGGCGGTTCACCGTGGCCACGGAAATTCCGAGAACCGCGGCGATGTCCTTCGTTCTCTTGCCCTCCGAGATCCAGAGCAGGCACTCCGTCTCCCGCACCGAAAGCTTCAGCCCGGAACCGTCGCGGCCGCCGAAATGCCGGTCCAGCATGAACTGGTGGATGCCGTGGGCCGCGCCGTACAGCCGTCCGCGATTGCCGCGCACCGCCCTGACGACCCGCCCCGCACTGCCGGCCGTCACGATGAACACGCCCGTCGCACCGCGCGCGCAATGCACCGGGATCCCCAGTCCGTGCGAGAGGCCGAACCCGCGCACCTCGTCATACAACCGGCGCTGCGGCCTGGCGATGGCGCGCCGGAACCGTTCCCCGCCCCAGAAGAACGGGTGGTTCGACCGGGTCGCCCGGTCGAGCACCAGGCTCAGCGAAAGCCAGCCGCTCTCCAGAAAGCGCTCGATCAATGGCTGCGGAAGGCTCGACAGCGCCGCCCGCTCGCCAGGCGCACCACAATCGCGCGGCGGCCGCGCCATCGCATAGGCGAAATGATCCAGCCCCAGATCCGAAACCAGACCCTCAAGCCGCCCACGCAGCAGCGAGCCCGAATCGCCCGGATCGTAATAGCTGTGCCCCAGCCACATGCGCATCAAGGCGCGCCAGCTCCTTGTGATCGCCAGCATGGCTGATACTCGAGCGGCGACGCCTGCGCAATAATCCGGATCGGCGATCACGGCGATGTGAAACAGCGCTTGTTGTCGGCCCGGTCGCAGGGGGCGTCGTGCCGCCGCTCTGGCGCCCGGCCCCGACCGCTTCTTCGGCGCGCGCGAAAACCGCATCATGCATGTCGCGCCGAGCCCGACCGGCCCCCGCTTCCGCGCGGTCGGCGGCGGGAAGAAAAGCCGGCCGGTCGGCCTGCGCCATACCGCCCGAC
Source organism: Alphaproteobacteria bacterium (assembly GCA_026706245.1). Lineage (GTDB taxonomy): Bacteria > Pseudomonadota > Alphaproteobacteria > Bin95 > Bin95 > Bin95. The sequence continues at coordinate 6,983 of JAPOZD010000345.1, read as the reverse complement.
GGCCCGGACTGCGCCGCGGCCAACTGCGGCCCGGCCGTCGCGAGCGCGCGGCCAGCAGGAAGAGGGCGCGCACCGGGGCCGAACCGGGTAGCGCCTACTGCTTCTCCGCCCCGAACGCGCCCTTGACAGTCGTGCTGCACGAGATGATCGTCGCGGAGACGCAATGCCGCGAGCGCGTTGCGCGGCTGGAACAGGCGATCGACGACGCATTGCTCGACTGGCCGCTCGCACCGGTGGTGAGCCGCCTTCAGGCGCTTCGCGGCGTCGGGCTGATCGCAGCGGTCACGTTCATGGTGGCCCGTCTCCGGCTTGCGGGGATCGTCGGGCCGGAACAGGAAGGGGCCGACATGGAGCGCGCCCTCTCAGGCCGCGCCGATACTGCTGTCCGGCGCAAGCGCCACGCCCAGCGTCGCGAACCAGCGCTTGCGCCGCTGCAGGGCATCGAGATGGAAGCGGTCATCGGTTCCGATCAACAACTGCCGGTACAAGTCCTGCTGTATTGTTTCGGCTTGTCGGTCGGTTGCTATCGAAGGCGGGGGCGATGACCGGAGATCGGGATTCTGGCACCATACCGTGGAACCGCCGGCGCGTATCGCACGGGCGCCCCGGGCCTGGCCGCCGCGGGGCCGTTTCGCCTCATCGCCCCGGGGGGCCGGCTTGATGAGCCGTTTCGGCACGGTCGTCTTGCTTCTGTGCCTGGCGGCGCCGGTTCCTGTCGCCGCCCGGACGTCAGCGGCGGCGGAGCTTCCCGCCTGCGCCGCCAATATCTGCGATCTGACGCTGAAAGACGCGATCGGGCTGGCGCTGACGCGCAACCGGCCGCTTCTCAACAGCCGGCTCGACCGGGAAGCGCAGAGGTTTTCGCTGAAAGTGGCCGAGGACCGCTGGAGCCCCCGGGTGACCGTCGGCCCCTTCGCCAGCAGGGACCGGCGGGACTACAAGGCGGGCGTGGGCACCCGGACGATGCTGCGCGTTCCCACCGGCGGCGCGTTCGCGCTCGGGTGGGACGAAACCCTGTCGAGGAGGTTCGACGGCGCCGGCTCGCAGACCTTCAGCTTTTCCCAGCCCTTGCTGAAAGGCGCCTGGGCCGGTATCGACAGCGCCACGGTGCGCCAGGCGCGGCTCGAAGAACGGAACAACGGTCTCGCCTTCCGCCGGACGGCGGCGGATCTGGTCGTCGCCGTGATCGGGGCGTATCGGGCGCTGATCGGAGCGATACGGCAAGTGGAAATCGGCGAAGCCTCGTTGCAGCGCGCCCGCGAGCAGCTTGATGCAACGCGCGCGCTGATCGGCGCGGGGGCCGTGGCCGAGCGCGAGGCGGGGCGGTCCGAGGCGGCGATCGCCAACCGGGAGCTGGCGGCGGTCCGGGCGCGGAACCGTCTGGAAGCCGCGCAATTCGCCCTGATCGACATTCTGGAACTGGACAGCCGGATCCGCATTCGTCCGCTGGAGACGTTGAAGGCCGGGCCGCGGGACGCCGCCTTTGCGCCGACGCTCGAAGACGTGCTGCAACAACGCGCCGATTATCTCCAGGCCGGGCTCAGGGTCGAGATCGCCAGGATCGCGCTGACGGTGGCCCGCAACAATCTGCTGCCGGACTTGGCCCTCAGCTTCCAGTGGACCCACAATGACACCGGACGGACGGATAGCCTGGTGCGGATGGACGCCACGGTTCCGCTGAACGACCGGGCGCCTGCGCTGGCGCATCTGCGGGCCCGCAACGCGCTCAGGAAGGCGGAGAGAAACGTCGTCGAGTTGCGCGCATCGATCGCCACAGCGCTGCGCCAGGCGGTGAACGATGTCGAGGTGGGGCTCCGGCTGGCCGAACTGGCGCGCGGTGCGCGCGCGCTGGCGGAGCGGAACCTGGCGGTGGAGGAGGCGAAATTCGGCCAGGGCCTGTCATCCACCTTCGAGGTGGCGTCCTCCGAGGAGGAACTGGTCCGGGCGGAGCAGGCGGAGGCGGATGCCATCGTCTCCTATCTCGATGCGCTGACGCGGCTCGACCGGACCGCCGGGCGAACGCTGGACCGCTGGGACGTCCGGCTTGAGTCGGCGGCGCCATGACGAGCCGCGACCCCGACATTTACCGCACGCTGCTGGAGAACCTGTCCGACGGGGTGGTCGTCATCGACTTCGACGGATCGGTCAGGATAGCCAATGCGGCGTTCTGCCGGATGTTCGGGTTCGATCCCGATGAGGCGATCGGAAGTTCCTTCGGCGAACTCTTCATCGCGTTCGAGGGGTTCGACGGGTTCACCCAGATCGTCATCGACGCCGTTGCCGAGCGCGGGGACATTGCGCGGCGCGTCACGCGGGTCCGCGTCGGCGAGGAGCGGCGGTCGCTGTCTGTTGCGACCTCCTGCCTCCTGGCGGGTGAGGAACGGGTGGCGGTGATCGTCGTGGTCTCCGACATTACCGAAATCAGGGAACTGCGCGAGACCGAGCTGCGCCAGGCGGCGGTCATCGAGACACAGTTGGGCGAGCTCCAGGGCGCCTATCGCGACCTCGAAGCCCGGAACGAGGCGCTTTCGGCGCTGACGAAGCGCGTGCGCGCGGCGCGCGGCGCGGCGATGCTGTTCGTCATGGTGCTGTTTCTCGCCATCGGCGCCTGGTATGTGCGGCCTCTGGATCTGTTCAGCGCCACCGCTGCGCGGGACACGGGGCCCGCGGTCGAGGCCGGCGCCCCCGGCGCGCTGCCGACCGTGACCGTCCAGCCGCGCGATTTCCGGTCCACCATCGCGCTCGGGGGCAATCTGGCGCCCGGCCGCCTTGCCGAGATCGTCAGCCCGATCGAAAGCCATGTGAGCGCGGCGCATGTCGCCCCCGGGGACCGCGTGGCGGTGGGCGACCCGCTGGTCGATCTCGACACCGGCCAGCTGGCCGCGGACTACCGGCGGGCCCAGGTGGACCATATCAAGGCGCGCGACCGGCTTGTCGAGATCGAGGACTGGGAGAACAGCACCGACATGGCGCGCGCCCGGCGCGCCTGGCGGCGGGCGAAGATCGCGCTCGATGACGCGGAGCGGCATCTCGGCAGGACCGCCTTCCTGCTGGAGCAGGGGCTCGTTCCCGCCTCGCAGCATGAAGATGCGCAACGCCAGCGGCAGAACCGAACCCTGGATGTCGAGGAGGCCCGGCGGGAGCTGGAAGCGGTGAAGGCGAGGGGCGACGACGAGGCGAAACGGGTGGTGCAGCTGGAAGCCCGGACGGCTGAGGAGCGCCTGCGGGCGCAAGGGCGGAAACTCGAACTGGCGCGCGTCCGGGCGCCGATCGCCGGGGTCGTCATGGCGGCGGAAGGTCCGGGCGCCAGGCCCTTGACGAAGGGCCGCCGGGTGGGACAGGGAGAGCTGATGCTGAGCATCGCGGACCTGGAGCGCCTCTCCGTCGTCACGAGGGTAGACGAGGTGGATGTCAGGAAGGTGGAGGCCGGCCAGCGGGCCTGGATTACCGGACCCGGATTTCCCGGCCTGAGGGTCGAGGGAGCCGTGACCCGCGTCTCGTCGCAGGCGGGTCGCCGGGCGCGGCGGCGCGGCGCGCCGCAATTCGAGGTCGTCGTGACGCTGGACAGGCTGGAAGCGGACGCCTTCGACCGGTTGCGGGTCGGCATGTCGGCCTATGTCACCATTGTCGTCCACCACCGCCCGGCGGCCCTGCTGGTCCCGATCGACGCGGTCGAGCAGGGAGACGGCAAGGCCTGGGTGCAAGTCCTGGCCGGGACGGCTGCCGAGCGGCGTGCGGTCGAGCTCGGCCTTACCACGCTCGATTCGGTGGAGGTAGTGAAGGGCCTCTCGCCCGGCGACAGGGTCGTCCTCGTCCGATGAGCCGGAGCGGGCTCCGGGGCGCCGAAGGGAGACGCCGGGCGGGATGCTGAAGCTGACCGGCATCCGCAGGTCCTACCGGATCGGGCCGGTCACGACCGAGATCCTGCGGGGCGTCGACCTGGAGGTCCATGCGGGGGACCTCATGTCGATCATGGGGCCTTCGGGCAGCGGCAAGACGACGCTCATGAACATTGTCGGCCTTCTGGACCGCCCGACCTCCGGCGCCTGCATCCTCGACGGACGCGATGTCTCCGGGCTGCGGGATGACGAGCTGTCCGCGCTCAGGAACCGGCATATCGGCTTCGTGTTCCAGTCCTTCCACCTGCTGCCGCAGCTGACCGCCCTGGAGAATGTCTGCTTGCCGCTGGTCTATCGGGGCGCCGGGCGGCCGGAAATGCGCCGCCATGCGCAGGCGATCCTGGAGCGCGTCGGCATGGCGGAGCGCACCGGCCACCGGCCGGACCAGCTTTCCGGCGGGCAGAAACAGCGGGTCGCCATCGCCCGGGCGCTGGTGGGCGAGCCCGCGCTGCTTCTTGCCGACGAACCCACCGGCGCGTTGGACGCCGACACGGCCGGCGAGGTGATGGCGCTGCTCCGGCAGCTGAACGCGGAGCGCGGCATCACCATCCTGATCATCACGCACGACCCGTCGGTCGCGGGCCAGTGCGCGCGGCAGACGCGCATTCGCGACGGCAGGCTCTTCGAGCCGAAGGCCGCAGCGGCTGACGGGGCGTAACGCGAGCGTCCCGGACGATGTCGAGGACCTTCTCCGTTCTTTCGGCCAATGCCCGCGAGGCGGCCGAGAGCCTGCGCAGGGCGAGACTGCGCACGGTGCTGGGCCTGGTCGGCGTCATGATCGGCATCTCCTCGGTCATTGCGATGGTCTCGCTGGGCGAGATCGCCAGGGAGCAGGCCCGCAAGCAGTTCGAGGCGCTCGGCACCGACATCGTCGTCGTCCGCAAGGCGGTCGGCTCCGGCGCAAAGGCAATCGACCTCCCGAACGCGCTGCAAGTGGCGGCGGCGGTTCCGTCGATCACCGAGGCGGCGCCCAGGATATCGGGACGCGGGACATTCCGCTTTGCCGGCCGCAAGGTCGGCGGGGGCGCGGTCCAGGGCGTCACCCGATCCTTCGCAAGCGTGAACAGGCTGACGCTGCAGGAGGGCCGGTTCATTTCGGACCTGGATGCGGACAGATACTGGTGCGTCGTCGGCGCCGGGGTCGCGGAGGCCATGCGCGGAGCGGGCGCGGACCGCCTTGCGGGGTCGCTCCTGGAAGTCGACGAGGTTCTCTTCACCGTCGTCGGCGTGCTGGACGACAAGGAGGAAAGCTATGCGCTGCCGGTCCAGGTGAACGCGAACAAATCCGTCTTCGTGCCGATAACCACGGCGCAGCGGATCGTCCCCGCCCCCGGAGTCGAGGTCGTCATCGCCCGGTCGCGCGCCGGCGTCCATTACGGGACGGCGGTGGCCGATATCCGGTCGTTTTTCCGCAAACGGGCGCCCGGTCTCGGTCTCGATATCGTCACCGCGAAGGAGCTGATCGCCCGGATGGAGGTGCAGATGGGCATCTTCACCCTGCTGCTGGGCGCGGTGGGGAGCATTTCGCTGATCGTCGGCGGGATCGGGATCATGAACATCATGCTCGTGTCCGTGGCGGAACGGCGCGCGGAAATCGCCATCCGCCGGGCCCTGGGCGCGCGGCAGCGGGACATAAGGAGCCAGTTCCTGATCGAATCCGTCATCCTGACGATTATCGGCGGCATGCTCGGCATCGCGCTCGGCCTGGCGGCGACCTGGACGATCTGCCGCTTCACCGACTGGGACTTCCTGATCTCGGGGCTCTCCGTGGCGAGCGGCCTCGGCACGGCCGCGGCGGTCGGCCTGTTCTTCGGCTTCCAGCCCGCCCATCAGGCCTCCAGGCTCGATCCCATCGCCGGGCTCCAGGGCAAGTAGGCGGCAACGACGCCCCCGGCCGGAGGGCGCCGTTCACCTTCCCGGTTGCCGCCCGGGGCAGGAACAGGCCGGGGCTGCGGTTGGGTTCGGTGAACCGGTCCGTTGCAACCCGAGCGGAGCGCGCTCTAGCAGGACCCTGCCTTGAGCGTCCCGCTGCAGTTCTTCAGCGTTTTCGTCTGCTCGACCGTCCCGCTGAACGATGCCTGCTTCATCCCGCTGCCCCAACTCCCTTCAAGGCACGGAGTGGAGACCCGGCACTGGTCGTTCGAAACCGTCACGCTGAGATTTCCGAGATCCGAACTGTAGCAGGAGTTGCTGGCGCTGCTCGCATACCATGCGTCCCCGCAGTTCTGGGCTGTCACAGGCCTGGGGCAGGAGGTGGACAGTTGGTTGCAATAGCGCAGCTCTCTCACCTCGTCGGGCGACCCGAAGAAAGACGCCGTGCTGGCCAGGGTCCCGCAGGTGGTCGAGACATGGCATTGCTGGCCCGACGCCGATACGCTGTGGGTCCCGTAGGAAGACCCGCAATCCTGGCTCGCCCCGCTCCCGTTCCACGCGTTCCGGCACTGGCCCGTCAGGATAGACAGGGCGCCAGCCTCAGCATCGGCCTCGGCGGCATCGTTGCAACCGACTTCGAGCCTGCCGTCGCAATTGTCCAGATCGCGCATGTCATCGAGATCGCCGGTAACGGTTTGCATGGCCGAAGGCCACCCATTCGATCTCGGGCACCTCATCTTGGCGCTGCATTGCCCGTCACTCGTGACCCACACCCAGAACTGGTTGTTCGAAAGGGGGCAAGACCCGGAGGCCGAGCTTTCGTTGAAGGCCGCGAGGCACTGGTCGACCGTCGGGCCGCCCTGGGCGTGGGCGGGCCCGAAGGAAAAAAGCGCAACCGCCAGCATGACGGCCGCAAGCGCGAGGCGCTTGCCGATCCGGGACAGGTCGGCGATCCGCTCGGTGTTCATTGTTCTTCTCCTCCCGGCGGTTGGTTCTCGGTCCGTGCGGCGCCGCGGGCAGGGCCGGCTTCATGCGAATTTTTCATCGTCCATCTCCTTCTTCGGTGCGGGGCCCGGTTCCGGACCGGCGCATCCTGAACGGATCGAATGGTAGCCGTCCCGTTCCACAAGAAACCAAGACCGTTTTCTTATCGCGCCCATAAGATGTTTTATGTTGATGCTGCAACGAAAGCGGCGGGAACCGCACCGGGGC
>JAPOZD010000031.1 GCA_026706245.1 Alphaproteobacteria bacterium | reverse complement strand
CGGGGATGAATTCGAAGACGACTTCGCCCTCGAACATGACAATTCATGACATCCCTGTGGAGTGGGCCCTGCTGCCGCGCCGCGCTGATTCTGCGGGAACCCCCGCCGGCGGACCGCCGGTTCCGGGCACGAAACCTTGTCAGGGTCCGCAACAGGACGATCCAGAAGGCCTGTAGGCCGGGTTCTGTACCGCCCGTTTCCGGGCGGCGACGACCATTCGTCTGGGACGTCCGTTGCCGGACGCCTCAAGCGACCAACCCGAGCGGCGACGCGGAGGACGCCGGCCGGGGCGGTTTGCCCCGGCCTGCCGCTCCTATTCGGTCTTGCTCCCGGTGGGGTTTGCCCTGCCGGCTCCGTTGCCGAAGCCGCGGGGCGCTCTTACCGCCCCGTTTCACCCTTGCCGGCCGGCGGGCGGGCCCGAAGGGCCGGCGGTTTGTTTTCTGTGGCACTTTCCCTGGGGTCGCCCCCGCCGGGCGTTACCCGGCACCGTTCCTCCGTGGAGCCCGGACCTTCCTCGCCGGGCAGGGTGCCCGGCGCGGCCGTCCGGCCTTCTGGACCGAGCCTCTATTCAGACCTTTTCGAGCTCTTCGCGCAAGAGGGCGAGTTCGAGCCGCTCCTCCTCGAGGGCTGCAATCCCGGTCCGCGTGCGGCTCAACAGTTCCGCCGCATGCGCGAACCGCTCGGGGTCGCGCTCGTAGAAGCCCGAATCGGCAAGCATACGCTCCAGCTTCCCGGCCCGCTCCTGCGCCCGCTCGATTTCGCCGGGCAGTTCGTCCCAGCGCCGCTGCTGGCGGAAGCCGAGCTTCGAGGCCGGCGGGCGCGGGCGGACGGGCGCCGCCTTCGGCCGCGGTTTCGGGTCCGTCCGGGACCGGGCGGGCGGCCTGTTCCGGCGGTAGTCGCTGTAGCCGCCGGCGAATTCGCGCGCCGAGCCGTCGCCCTCCAGCGCGATGACGCTCGCGACGGTCTTGTCGAGGAAATCCCGGTCGTGGCTCACCAGGATCAGCGTTCCCTCGAAATCGCCCAGCACGTCCGCCAGCAGGTCGAGCGTGTCCATGTCGAGGTCGTTGGTCGGCTCGTCGAGCACCAGCAGGTCGCATTTCCGCGCAAGCGTGCGGGCGAGCAGCAGGCGGTTGCGCTCGCCGCCGGAGAGCGAACCGACCGGGCTTTCGACCTGGTCGAAATCGAACAGGAAGTCCTTCAGATAGCCGACCACATGGCGGGGCCGGCCGCGAACGAAGACGGTGTCGCCGCCTTCGGGACAGAGCGTACGCCTGAGCGTGGCGTCGAGGTCGAGCGAGGCACGGCGCTGGTCGAAATAGGCGGACTGGAGGGTGGCCGACCGGCGGACCTTGCCGGAATCTGGCCTGAGTTCGCCGATCAGCATGCGCAGCAGCGTCGTCTTGCCGGCCCCGTTCGGCCCCAATATGCCGATCCGGTCGCCGCGAAGTATGCGGGTGCTGAAACCCTCGACGATCGTGCGCCCGCCATATTGCTTGGCGATATTGCCGGCCTCGATCGCCATGCGGCTCCTGATCTCGCTTTCCTCAAGCACGATGCGGGCGCGCTGCGGGGCTCCGAGCATGGCGGCGCGGCGCTCGCGCATGTCCATCAGTGCGGCGAGGCGGCCCTGGTTGCGCCGCCGGCGGGCGGTGATGCCGCGATGCAGCCAGCGCGTTTCTTCGGCGATCCGGCGGTCAAGCTTCTCCTGCCGCCGTAATTCCTCCGCGATCACCGCTTCCGACCATTCCTCGAAAGCGGCGAAGCCGCGCGCGGTCTGGCGCAGCCGGCCCCGCTCCAGCCAGAGGATTCGGTCGGTGACGTCCGCGAGGAAGCGCCGGTCGTGGCTCACGGTGACGACCGCCCCTTCATAGCCGCGAATGAGGCGTTCCAGCCATTCGATGGCGGGCAGGTCGAGATGGTTGGTCGGCTCGTCAAGCAGCAGGATATCGGGCGCCACGGCCAGTACGCGCGCCAGCTCCGCCCGCCGGCTCTCGCCGCCGGAAAGCGTCGCCATGCGCCGGTCCGGGTCGAGTCCCAGCCTGTCCAGCATCGCCGCGGCGGCATGGTCGGCGGCGGGCGGCCCCTCATCCGGGGGCCGGCGGACATAGTCGCCGACAAGCGCCCCGGCATCGACCGGCGGGTCCTGGTGCAGATAGGCGATGCGGATGCCGGGCTGGGCGTAGCGTTCGCCGAGATCGAGTTCCAGCTCGCCTGCGACGACCTTCATCAAGGTGGACTTGCCGCATCCATTGCGGCCGATCAGGCAGGCGCGGTCGCCGCGCGCAATGCCGAAGCTGACCTCGGAAAACAGGCTCGCGCCGCCGAAACCGATTTCGGCGTCGCGGAGCGTGAAGATCGGCGGGCCGGCCACCGGTGACCGTCAGGCGCCCAGCTTTGCCGCGAGACGGACGGTTTCCCGCACGACGCGCCGGACCGCCGCGCCGTGAGGCTCCTCGGCAAGGCCGCCTTCGTCATCGAAGGCATTACCCGCCCGCGCGATGGCATGCTGGGCGGGCGCGACGATGACGCCGATGCCGGAGAGAATCTGCCGGACATGCACGAGGCCCCTGAGACCGCCCAACGCGCCGGGCGAGGCCGCCATGAGGCCCGCGACCTTGCCCGCGTACCAGGCCAGCGGCGGCTGCCCGACCACGGGGCGGGATACCCAGTCGATGGCGTTCTTCAGAAGCGGCGAGATCGAACCGTTGTATTCCGGCGAGGCGATCAGGAAGCCGTCATGGGCAAGGAACAGCTCCTTCAGCCGGGCTGCACCGGCCGGCAGGCCCTCCCCCGCTTCGAGGTCGCCGTTGTAGAGCGGCAGGTTGAATTCCGCGAGGTCGAGGAGCACGGCGTCCGCGCCGGCGGCCTCGGCCTCGCGCGCAGCGAAACGGGCCAGCCGGGCATTGAACGAGTCCCGGCGCACGGAACCCGCAAATGCGAGCAGTCTCGGGGTCACAGACGAACGATCTTTCCCGGATTCATGATGTTCTTGGGATCGAGCGCGCGCTTGACGAGGCGCATCACCGGCAGTGCCGAGGGGTGCTCGTCCTCCAGGAAGTGCATCTTGCCGTAGCCGATGCCGTGCTCGCCCGTGCAGGTCCCGCCCATGGCGAGCGCCCGACGCACCAGGCGGTCGTTCAGCTCGGTCGCGATCCGGACCTCTCCGGCGTCCTCCGTGTCGATGACGAAGATGACGTGGAAATTGCCGTCGCCCACATGCCCGACAATAGGCGTTGGGAAGGGTGCGGAGGCGAGGTCGGCGCGCGTCTCGGCGATGCACTCGGCAAGCCGCGAGATCGGCACGCAGACATCGGTGGGCCAGCCCTCCGAACCCGGACGCAGCGCGATGGCGGCGAAGAAGGCGTCATGGCGCGCCTGCCAGAGCCGGTTGCGCTCCTCGGTGGTGGTGGACCAGGCGAAATCCGAGCCGCCGAACTCCTGCGCGATGGCGCCCGTTGCCTCGGCCTGTTCGGCCACACCGGCCGGCGTGCCGTGGAACTCGAAGAAGATGTGCGGAGAGGCAGCGTATTCCAGCTTGGAATACCGGTTGCAGGCGTCCATCTGCACCTCGTCCAGCAACTCGATCCGGGCGACGGGAATGCCGGACTGTATCGTCAGGATGACCGCGTCCACGGCGGCATCGACCGACGGGAAGGCGCAGACCGCCGACGCGATGCTCTCCGGGATGCCGTAGAGCCGGAGATGGATGCCCGTGACGATGCCGAGCGTGCCTTCGGAGCCGATATAGAGGCGGGTGAGGTCATAGCCGGCGGAAGACTTGCGCGCCCGCGTGCCGGTCCGGATCAGCCGCCCGTCCGGCAATACGACCTCGAGGCTGAGCACATTCTCGCGCATGGTGCCGTAGCGCACGGCATTGGTGCCGGAGGCTCCGGTCGCCACCATGCCGCCCAGCGAGGCGTCGGCGCCGGGGTCGATCGGGAAGAACAGCCCCGTGGCGCGCAGTTCCTCGTTGAGCCGCTTGCGCGTGACGCCGGGCTCGACAAAGCAGGTCATGTCCTCGTCGTGAATCTCGCGGATGCGGTCGAGGCCGGTCAGGTCAATTGTGATGCCGCCGTCGAGCGCGCCGATATGGCCTTCGAGCGAGGTGCCGGCGCCGAAGGGCACGATCGGCGTGCCGGATTCATGGCAGGCGCGCACGATGGCCTGCACCTCCTCGACCGTCTCCGGGAAGACAACCGCATCGGGCGGGTGCGGCGCATGGAAGGTCGCGTCCTTCCCGTGATGCCCGCGCACAGCCTCAGCCGTGCTGAATCGCGCGCCGAAGCGCTCCCTGAGCGCCGCGAAACTCATTTGACGCACATGGCCTCGATCTCGACCACCATCGCCGGGTCGGCCAGGCCGGACACGAACAGCAGCGTGGAGGCCGGCGGGTTGTCGCCCAGAAAGGCGCCCCGGCTCTCGCGGTAATAGTCGATGTCCTCGCGGCGGGTGAGGAACACGTTGACCTTGACGATATTCTCCCGCGAGAGGCCTGCCGCCTCCAGCTGCGCGCCGAGATTGACCCAGACCTGGTCGATCTGGCCGCGCGCGTCCTCGACGAGGGAGCCGTCGGGCCGAATGCCCACCTGGCCGGAAATATAGACCCATGCGGCGCCCGCGGGCGCTTCGACCGAATGCGAATAGCCGCGCGGTGCGTGGACGGAGTCCGGATTGCGTCTTGTCAGCATGGCTTTCCTGTTCTCCCCTGTGCCGGCGAATGTCAGCCGACAGATAGCACATCGGACAGTATCGGGCACGGCGGCGGCATGTCGGCTGCCTATTGCTTCGGCGCGCCGGCGTGCCCCGGGGCGAAATGCTGCTTGACGATGACCTTGTCGCGAACGCGCGCGGCCGTCTCCGCGGTCTTTCCGTTCACCTCGATGGCCAGCGCCCATTCGCCGTGCATTTCGAGCTCCAGCGTTGCGATGTAATGGCCGGGCTTGCCTTCGACCGGCGTCGCGCTTGCTGGAGGAAGATTGTGCGCCATCGCCATGCTGGGCATGTCGGCCTTGACGGAAAGCGCCTTCGCCGTGACAGGCTCGGCAGACTTGCGGCCTGTCACGGCGATGGTGCAGGAATAGACCAGCGCCTCGGCGGTGGGTTCGCAGGCGACATCGGCGGCGGCGCGCTCACCGGCCAGAGCGGGCGAAGCGAGGAGGGCGAACCCCAAAACTGCAAGCGCCGGTATGCGTATCATGTCAGGCCTCCTCTTCCAGTCCGAGATAGCGTTCGACGATGCGTTCGTCGCCCAGCAGCGCCTCCGCCGGGCCCTGCCGCGCGATGCGTCCGCTCTCCAGGAGATAGGCGCGGTCGGCGGCTCTTAGCGCCTGCACGAGGTTTTGTTCGACCAGGAGGATCGTCAATCCCCGGTCCCGAAGCTCCGGCAGCAGCGCAAAGATGGCCTGCACGGCGTTGGGCGCCAGCCCGAGCGAGGGTTCGTCCAGCAGCAGCAGTTCAGGTTCCTGGGCCAGTGCGCGGGCAATGGCCAGCATCTGCGCTTCGCCGCCTGAAAGCGAGGCGCCCCGGCTCGATGCGCGCTCCCCGAGCCGGGGAAACAGCTCGTACAGATCGGTAAACGAACGGCGCCCCGGAGCGGCGAGCTTCAGGTTTTCCTCGACCGTCAGGCCGCCCAGCACCATGCGCCCCTCGGGACAGAGCGCGATGCCGCGCCGGAATATGCGGTGGCTCGGCAATCCGAGCACCTCCTCTCCCCGGAAGGCGACCTTCCCCCCGGCGGCGGGCGCGAGGCCGGCGACCGCGTGGATGAGCGAGCTTTTGCCCGCGCCGTTCGCGCCGATCAGCGCCACGATTTCGCCTTCGCGCACTTCGAGCGAGATGCCAGCCAGCGCCTGCACGGCCCCGTAGCTCACCCGCAGGTCGCGAACCTCAAGCATCGACCGGGGTCTCGGTGCCGAGATAGGCCTCGACTACCGCCGGCCGGCGCAGGACCTCCGCAGGCGCGCCTTCCGCGATCAACCGTCCGAAATTCAACACCGCGAGCCGCGTGCAGAGGCCGGTGATGAGCGCCATCTTGTGCTCGACCACGATGACGGTCCGGCCGGGGCAGGCGAGTCTGGCGATGAGGCCGGTCATTTCGCGTGTCTCGGCCGGGGTCATGCCGCCGGAAGGCTCGTCGAGCAGCAGCAGCGCCGGGTCGCGAACCAGCGCCCGCGCCAGTTCCAGGCGACGCTGGCTCGCAAGCGGCAGCGTGCCCGCCAGACGGTCGGCATCGCTGCCGAGCCCGACCTGCTCGACCAGTTCATGCGCCCGCTCGCGCCGTCGCCCGTCGCGGCGTCTGCCGCCTATGAGGTCTGCGAAGCGCATGCCGGTCATGCCGTTCTGCGCGGCGAGCACGTTTTCGAGCACCGTCATGCGCCTGAAGACGCGCAGGTTCTGGAAGGTGCGCACAAGGCCGAGCCGCACGATCCGCTCCGGCGGCAAACCCAGCAGGTCCTCGCCCCGGAAGCAGACCCGACCGGTCGCCGGATAGACGCCCGTAAGCGCGTTGATGAGCGTGGTCTTGCCGGAGCCGTTCGGGCCGATCAGACCCAGCACCTCTCCGTCGGCGGCGTGAAGCGAGACGTCTTCCAGCGCCGTCAACCCGCCGAAGCGGACGGTCAATCCGTCAATCGCCAGCATCTTTCCGCAACAGGAAGCGGCGGACACGGTAAACGGCGGCCTCGTCCAGCAATCCGCGCGGACGGACTATCAGCAGGACCGCGACCAGCCCGCCGAACACGATCATGCGGTAGCCAGAGAAGGCGCGCGTCGATTCGAGGACGCCGATGTCGAGCGCGACGCCCAGCAGCGGGCCGAACGCGGTGCCAAGGCCGCCGATCAGGCCGTAGGCAAGCCCATGTACACCCAGCATGACATTGAAGATTTTCGGTTCGACATAGGTGTTGAGATGGGCGTAGAGCGCGCCGCCGATGCCGGCCACGAGCCCGGCGGCGGCCACCGTTGCGATCTTGGCGAGGTTCACATTGACACCCTGGAGGCGCGCAAGCACCGGGTCCTCGCCCACCATGCGCAATATGGCGCCGAGGCGCGTTCTCTCGATCCAGAGGATTATGGCGAGCGTCGCCGCCAGCAGGGCCAGTATGACCAGCAGGAACTCGCCGGCGGAAATGTCCGCCTCGTAGATGTAGCGGATGTCGCGGAAGCCCTCGGAGCCGTTGGGGCCGACAAGCTCCCCGTCCTGCTCCACCTGGTAGGTGAAGATTTCGAGCGCAAGGCGCACCATTTCCGCAAAGGCTAGCGTCGCAATGGCGAAATAGAGCCCCCTTATGCGCAATGTCGGGATGGCGAGCAGAAGGCCTGCAAGGCCCGCGACGGCCGCGCCCCAGAGGACCGCTCCCAGGAACGGCCAGCCCCACATGGCCGAGGCGATGCCCGAGGCATAGGCCGAGACCGCAAAGAAGGCCTGCTGGCCGAACGAAATCTCGCCGACGACAAGTACCAGATAGGCCGACAGGGCGATGAAGGAGATCATGCCCATATTGGACAAGACGCCGATCAGGTGGTCGTCGAGCACGGCCCTAGACCCTGCTTTCCGCCGCGCGCCGCGCCGTGAGCGCCGCCTGCCCCATGAGTCCGCCCGGGCGGAATGCGAGCACGGCGAAGAGCAGCATGTAGGCGATGAGGTCCCGCGTCTCCACACCGAGATACCAGAGCGCATTGGCCTCGACGACGCCAAGAAGGAGCCCGCCCAGCACCGCGCCCGGTATCGAGCCCATGCCGCCCAGCATCATCGCGATGAGGCCCTTGAAGGTCGCCCAGAGGCCGAAGAGCGGCGTGATCTGCTCGTCGCCCGCAGCGATCAGGAACCCGGCGAGCCCGCCAAGCGCCGACGCGCAGGCAAATGCGAGCAGCGTTACCAGGCCGGTATTGACGCCTGCGACCCGCGCCGCTTCCGGGTTCTCGGAAACAGCGCGCACGGCGAGGCCGAAATGCGTGCGGTAGATAAGCCCGAGCAGGCCGAGGACGGCGAGGGCGGCGATGGCGAGCATCGCCAGGCTGGAGGCCCTGAGGAAGAAAGGCCCGAACTCGACCACCGCGTCCGCGAGTATGCCGGGAAAGGCGTAGGTCCGGTCGGGGAAGAGGAGCGTCACGCCTTCCTCGATCTGCATCCAGATGACGAAGCTGGAGACCATGGAGGCCACCGCCATGTCCTTGCGGATGGCCCAGAAGCAGAGCCGCTCGATATAGGCCCCGACGACGACGGCGCCGATCACGGTCGCAATCGCGATTTCGGCAAGCCCCGCATTGAATGCCGTGTAGAGCGCGGTGCCGGCGAACACGCCTGCCATGATCGACGGGCCGTAGGAAAGGTTCAGGCGCCGCAGGACCCCGAAGATCAGCGTAAAGCCAAGCGCGAGCAGGGCTTAGGCGGA
>JAPOZD010000087.1 GCA_026706245.1 Alphaproteobacteria bacterium | reverse complement strand
ATCACGTTGCCAACGTGAGGGTCGCGAGTTCAAATCTCGTCTCCCGCTCCAGACCCTCCCCGACAGCGCCTCATCCCCGTTCGGGCAGAACCTCCCGAAGGGCCCGCTCGAACGCATCCGGCTGCTCGTACATCGCCCAGTGCCCGGCACGCGGCACCACGGCGATGCGCGCGTCCGGCCGGATGGCGCGAATGGCGGCCACCCGCTCGCGGAAGAAGGGCCAGGCAGTCCAGTCCCATTCGCCCCACATCGCGGCCAGCGGCGCCTCGATAAGCGGCAGGCGGCCGCGAAGCGCCGGCGTTGCGCTCACCCAACGGCTCTTGGTGACGGCGCGCATGGTGTTGGTGACCTGCATGTGAACCGCGAAGTCATCCACGGCGCGCGGGTCGGCCAGCATCAGGATTTCGAGATTGCGCCGCGCGAGGCTCCTGAGCTGGGCCGGCGTCATGTCCCGCCGGAACCGCTCCAGCGCCGGCCCCCGCGCCCGGCGCAGCCCCATCGCGCCGACGCCGACCATGGTGAAGCTGTTCAGCAGGTCCCGCAGATAGGGCGCGGCATGGCCGCCCACAATGCCGCCGAACGAGAAACCCACGAGATCGACCCGCTGGTCACGCTCCTCGAGGACATGACGCAGGCCGTCGGCGACGATCTGCCCGATCGAGTCGATATCCCTCCGGTCGGGCGGCGGGGCCGATTCGCCGAGGCCGGGCGTGTCGCAGGCATAGACCCGGCGGCCCCGCGCGAGCGAGCGGACATTGCGAAACCAGTGCCACCAGGAGCCATAGCCGCCATGCATCAGCATGAGCGGCGGCGCGCCCGGCTCGCCGAAGACCCGCCAGACCATCTCGCCGTCGCCGCATGGAGAGGTCCTGACCGCCGCTTCCGCCTCGACGGCGCGGATGGCGGCGGCCACGGCGGACGGCGGGCTCACCGGCGCCTTGCTCCGGCGGCTCACGCGCGCGCCTTGCGTCCCGAGCGGTGAAGCAGGACCAGACAGTCGTGATTCTTGCGCCGGAGGTCGGCGCAGGCGCGCCTGGCGTCGTCTTCGACGAACCCGGCAAGGCGCGCCCGGTAGAGCTTGCGCCCGCTGGACGCCCTCATCGGCCAGGCGCCGGCATAGACGCCGCTCGGCAGGCCGCGCAGCAGGTCCGCAGCGGCCAGCGCCTGCCTCCGCGCCCTCTTCTGGCTCCTGTAGACTCCGACCTGCACGGCGTATCCTCCCGCGCTCGCCAGGTCCGCCGGCGGCAGCTTCGGCACCGCCGCCATAGCCGGCAGCCTGGATGCCGGCGCGGCCGGCTTCGCCTTCTCCGGGGAAGGAGCGGCGGGCGCAGCCGCGGCGGCAGCCGCCGTCGAGGCAGGCGGCGACGCGGCCCCGGGCGACGGCACCGGCACCGGCGCCATGACCGGAGCCGCGCCATGGCGAACGACGAAGCAATCCGTGCGGCGTTTCTTGAGGCTGCGGCAGGCCTGCCGGGCATCGCGCTTGCTGTAGCCAACCAGGCGGGCCTGGTAGATCGTGCCCCCCTTGCGGCGCGCCTTGGGCCAGGCGCCCCATGCGCCGCCCTGCGGCGTGCCGACCTTCAGCGCCGCGGCGCGCGCCAGGCCGCGGGCGGCGGCTTTGTCCCGCACCGCGCCCACCTGCACGGCCCAGACGAGGCCGCTTTCGTTGATCGCCGGGCGCGGCTTCAGCCGGGCGAAGATGCGGTTCGTCAGCTTCGCGACATGGCGGTCGCGCGAGTGCGCCGTGCGGCCTCCCATGACCACGGTAATCAGCCGGCGGCCGTTGCGGACGGCGGAGAAGGCCAGGTTGAAACCCGATTTGGAGATGTAGCCGGTCTTCAGCCCGTCAGCGCCCGAATAGCGGCGCAGCAGGCGGTTGTGCGAGCGGTAGGTGCGCCCCCTGAACTTGAACGACTTCAGGGAGAAATAGTCGTAATACTGCGGGAAATTCCGCATGAGGGCGCGCGCCAGCCGGGCCATGTCGCGGGCTGTGGTCCATTGCTTGGAATGCCAGAGTCCCGAGGCGTTGCGGAACGAGGTGTGGCGCATGCCGAGCTGCTGCGCCTTGCGGTTCATCACCCTCGCGAATTTCCGCTCACTGCCGGCGATGAAATAGGCGACGGTCGTCGCGACATCGTTCGCGGACTTGACGACCAGGGCCCTGATGGCGTCGCGGACGGTGATCGTTGACCCCCGCTTGAGGCCGAGCCGTGAGGGCGGCTGCAGGGTCGCGCGGTGCGGCACCTTCATGCGGGTCGAGAGCTTGTATTTGCCGCTGCGAAGCCGCTCGAAAATGAGATAGACCGTCATCATCTTGGTCAGCGACGCCGGATAGCGGCGCGCCGTGGACCGTTCGCCGTGGAGCACGGCGCCGCTGTCGGCGTCGATGACGACCGCGGCATAGCGCGCCGCCGAAGCGGGACCGGCCGCCAGAATGGCGGCCGCCAGAAGCAGAACAGAGAGAATCGCCTTCATGGGCCCTCCCTGGCCCACATAAAGTCAATCCGGGTTCGCCGCAATGCCGGATGGTATTTTTTTCCTTCACCGGAAACCTCGGGCGGGACCTTGAACGGATACGGCTTACTCCTACTTCGATAGCTGGGTTATGCTAGGCTCGCGGATGCGGCCTCCGGGCGGGAGTGAAAGGATGAGCGACGAACGGCGAGGCGGAGACGAGGGCCCGAATACGGGCGTGCTCGTCAGGACCAAGCCGGAGACGAAGAAGCCGTCGCTGTACAAGGTCATCATGCTCAATGACGACTACACGCCGATGGAGTTCGTCGTCCACGTCCTGCAAGCCTTCTTCAACAAGGGCCGCGAGGAAGCGACGAATATCATGCTGATGGTCCACCAGCGGGGAATCGGGGTCTGCGGCGTCTATACCTACGAAGTCGCCGAGACCAAGGTGACCCAGGTGGTGGATTTCGCGCGGCGGCACGAACACCCGCTGCAGCTTACACTTGAGAAGGAGTAGCGGGACAATGCTGTCGCGCACCCTCGAACAGACGCTTCACCGGGCGCTCTCCTACGCCAAGGAACGCCGGCACGAATATGCGACCCTGGAGCACCTGCTGCTGGCGCTCACCGAGGACCGGGACTGCATGGCGGTGCTGCGCGCCTGCTCGGTCGATGTGGACAATCTGCGCTCGGAGGTGACCGGCTACCTGGACGAAGAGCTCGACAACCTGGTGGTGGAGCGCGACGGAGACCCCAAGCCGACCGCCGGCTTCCAGCGGGTGCTGCAGCGCGCCGCGATCCATGTGCAGTCTTCCGGGCGCGAGGAGGTGACGGGCGCCAATGTCCTCGTGGCGATCTTCTCGGAGCGGGAGAGCCACGCCGTCTTCTTCCTGCAAGGGCAGGAAATGACGCGGCTCGACGCCGTCAACTATATCAGCCACGGCATCGCCAAGAGCGCCGGCCAGTCGGAGCCCAGGCGGGTGAGAGGCGCGGACGAGCGCCAGGAGAACGAGGGCGGCGAGCCGGGCAACCGCAAGCCGGCCGAGGCGTTGCAGGCCTATTGCGTCAACCTCAACGAGAAGGCCGATGCCGGCAAGATCGACCCGCTGATCGGGCGCGAGCTGGAAGTGGAGCGCACGATCCAGATTCTCTGCCGGCGGACCAAGAACAACCCGCTCTATGTAGGCGAACCCGGTGTGGGCAAGACGGCGATCGCCGAGGGCCTGGCGCGCAAGATCGTCGAAGGCATCGTGCCGGAAGTCCTGGCGGAGGCCACGATCTACGCGCTCGACATGGGCTCGCTGCTCGCGGGCACGCGCTACCGGGGCGATTTCGAGGAGCGGCTGAAGCAGGTGCTGGCGGAACTGGACGCTCTGGAAGGAGCGATCCTGTTCATCGACGAGATCCACACCGTCATCGGGGCGGGCGCCACCAGCGGCGGCTCGATGGACGCCTCCAATATCCTGAAGCCCGCGCTCGCCAGCGGCACGCTGCGCTGCATCGGCTCGACCACCTACAAGGAATACCGCAACTATTTCGAGAAGGACCGGGCGCTGGTCAGGCGGTTCCAGAAAATCGACGTGCACGAGCCGTCGGTCCCGGACGCCATCAAGATCATGATGGGGCTTAAGCCCTATTACGAAGAGCATCACGGCATCCGCTACACGACCGAGGCCATCCGCTCGGCGGTCAACCTGTCCGCGCGCTACATCAACGACCGCAAGCTGCCGGACAAGGCCATCGACGTCATAGACGAGGTCGGCGCCGCCCAGCTTCTGCTGCCGCCCAGCCGGCGCAAGAAGACCGTGGGCGTGCGCGACGTCGAGGGCATCGTCGCCAAGATCGCCCGCATCCCGCCGAAGAGCGTGAGCCGCGACGACCGCGAGGCGCTGCAGACGCTGGAGCGCGACCTGAAGACGGTCGTGTTCGGCCAGGACCTCGCCATCGAGGCGCTGGCGAGCGCGGTCAAGCTCGCCCGGGCCGGCCTGCGCGAGCCGGAGAAGCCCATCGGCAGCTACCTGTTCTCGGGCCCGACGGGCGTCGGCAAGACGGAGGCCGCCCGCCAGTTGGCGCGCTGCCTCGGCGTCGAGCTCGTGCGCTTCGACATGTCGGAATACATGGAGCGGCACAGCGTTTCGCGGCTGATCGGGGCGCCGCCGGGCTATGTCGGCTTCGACCAGGGCGGCCTGCTGACGGATGCGGTGGACAAGAACCCGCATGTGGTGCTGCTGCTCGACGAGATCGAGAAGGCGCATCCCGACGTCTTCAACGTGCTGCTCCAGATCATGGATTACGGCAAGCTGACCGACCACAGCGGCAAACAGGTCGATTTCCGCAATGTCATCGTCATCATGACGACCAATGCCGGCGCGTCCGACCTCGCCAAGGCGGCGATCGGCTTCGGGCGCAATGTCCGCGAGGGCGACGACAAGGAAGCCATCGACAGGCTCTTCACGCCGGAGTTCCGGAACCGGCTGGATGCGATCATTTCCTTCGGCAACCTGCCGATGGAGGTCGTGCATCGGGTGGTGGACAAATTCGTCGCGGAGCTGGAGGGCCAGCTCGACGACCGCCAGGTCGAAATCCTGCTGACCGACGCGGCCCGCGAATGGCTGGCCGAAAAGGGCTACAGCACGGAATACGGCGCCCGCCCGCTCGCCCGCATCATCCAGGAGCACATCAAGAAGCCGCTCGCCGAGGAGTTGCTGTTCGGCCGCCTGGCCAAGGGCGGGACGGTGGAGGTGGACACCGGCGAGGACGGCCTCACCTTCACCTATCCCGAACCCGCCGCGCCGGCGAAACCCAGGAAGAAGGAGCCGGCGGCGCTGTAGCGTCGTGCTCTTGTCCCGTCCTGCCCGGACTTGTTCCGGGCAGCTCTCTCAACCTCCCCCACCGGACGGCCGCCGAATCCGGGCCGCCGCGGCTGCCGTCCTGCTTTGCCTGGGCGGGATGTCCACCGGTTTCGCGGACGCCGCAGAGGCGCGCGAATACCGCTCCGAAAGGCATGCCTTCCGCCTCGTCCGGGTCGGCGGCCCGTTCGACCAGGCCTGGGGCATGGCGTTCCTGCCCGACGGGCGCATGCTGGTAACGGAATTGGACGGCAATCTCCGCATTCTGGAGCCCGGAAGGAGACCGTCGGACCCGCTGCCGGGGCTGCCGCGCATAGAGGCCTACGGCCAGGGCGGATTGATGGATGTCGCCCTGGATCCGGACTTCGCAGCCAACCGGCGGATCTATCTCAGCCACATCGCGGACACGGCGGACGGCTGGACGACGGCAGTCAGCAGGGCGCGGCTGGACGGCGGCCGGCTCCACGGGTTCGAGACCGTCTTCACCGGCCGCGCGGCGGGGCGCGGGGGCCGGCATTTCGGCTCGCGGCTCCGGTTCGCGCAAGACGGCAAGCTGTTCGTCACCATCGGGGATCGCGGCTACAGGCCGGGCGCCCAGGACCTCGGCACCCATGCCGGCGCCGTCCTGAGACTCAATCCCGATGGCACCGCCCCGCCCGACAACCCCTTCGCCAGCAGGCCAGGCGCGCTGCCGGAGATCTGGTCCTGGGGGCACCGCAACCCGCAGGGCCTTGCCTTCGATCCGGAAACCGGCCGGCTGTGGTCGCAGGAGCACGGGCCGCGCGGCGGCGACGAGGTCAACCTGGTCCGGCGCGGGCGGAATTACGGCTGGCCGGTCATCACCTACGGGCGCAACTACAGCGGCACGAAAATCACGGACGAGACCGCCCGGCCGGGCATGGAGCAGCCCGCGACCTACTGGACGCCCTCCATTGCGCCTTCGGGACTGACCGTCTATCGCGGCGACAAATTCCCGCTCTGGAACGGCAACCTATTCGTCGGCGCGCTGCGCGCCCAACTTCTCGTCCGGCTGGAACTCGATGGAGGCCGGGTCGTCCACGAGGAACGCCTGCTGACCGATTTCGGCAACAGGATTCGCGATGTGCACACCGGTCCCGACGGCCTGATCTACCTGCTCCTGGACGAGAACGACGCCCATATCTGGCGCCTGGAACCGCTTTAGGCTGCGCCTGCCCTCTCAGCCAGCGCCAGAACGTGGCGGGCAGCCTTCAGGTGGGGCATGTCTAGCATCTTGCCGTCCAGGCCGACGGTTCCGGCGCCGCCGGCGTTCTCCATCGCCTCGACGACGCGGCGGGCATGGGCGATCTCGTCTTCTGTAGGCGCGTAGGCGTCGTTGATCGGGTCCACCTGCGCAGGGTGGATGGCCACCTTGCCGGTGAAGCCCGTCTTTCGCCCCTGCAGCGCCTCGGCGTGCAAGCCGTCGAGGTCGCGGAAATCGGGATAGACCGAGTCGACCGGCTCCGTTCCCGCCGCCTTGCACGCCGCCAGGCAGAGCGCGCGGGCCAGCCGGTAAACGTCCTCATACTGCCCGTCCGGCGCGCGGTTGGTGGAGGCCCCGAGCGCCGCCGAGAGGTCCTCCGCGCCCCATGTCATGCCGTAGATGCGCGGGCTCGCGCCGGTGAAGCTGTCCATGGTGAACAGCGAACGCGCGGTTTCGGTGGCGACGACCAGGATTTGCGTCGAGCCGGGCTCCACCTCCTCGCGCACCTCCAGCGCCGAGAGGTAGTTGTCGAGCCGGACCGCCTCGGCGGCGGAGAAGGTCTTTGGCAGCACGATGCCGTCCGGCGCGCCGGCCATGACGGCTGCCAGATCCGGCAGCGCGAGGTCCGTGTCGAGCGGGTTGATCCTGACCCATAGCTGCTGGGCGCGGTCGCTGCGGCTGGCTTCGAGCCGTTCCCGCACCATTTGCCGCGCTACCGGCAGGTTGGCCTGCGCCACCGAGTCCTCCAGGTCGAGGATCAGAGCGTCCGCCGGCACCCCGCGCGCCTTCTCGAACTTGCGCGCGCTGTCGCCCGGCACGAACAGGAAGCATCTGAGCGCCGCGCTCATGACGGGCGCTTCTTCATCATGCCCTGGCGCTTGCAGCGGGCCACTTCCTCGCCGCGCTGGTTCAGCGCCCAGTGCTCGAAGGTGACGATGCCGACCTCGGGCCGGGACCGGCTTTCGCGCTTCTCCAGCACCTTCGTGAAGGAGGTGATCGTGTCGCCGTGGAAGACGGGGCTGCGGAAGACGCAGTCGGTCATGCCCAGATTGCCGACCGTCGTGCCGAGCGTGGTCTCCTCCACCGACACGCCGATCATCAGGCCGAGCGTGAAGATCGAGTTGACAATCCGTTGACCGAACTGTGAATTCTCCCTGGCGAATTCCTCATCCAGATGCAGCGGCTGCGGGTTGTGGGTCAGCGCCGTGAACAGGATGTTGTCCATCTCCGTCACCGTGCGGGTGATCGGGTGCTTCCACTCCATCCCGACTTCGAATTGCTCGTACCAAAGACCGGCCATCGCCGCTTTCCTTCCGTGTCGTCTGTGCTTGCGTGGGGACGCGCTTCCGCTCAACGCTTCTGGTATTGCGCCGCGCCGAACATGTTCTCGCGCTCCTCGTCCGTCATGGCGCCCTGCCGGCGCCGTTCGGCCAGCACGGCGCAGCCGCGCTGCACGGCCGGGCGCGCTTCCATTGCCCCGAACCACCGCGCCAGATTGGGGTGCGCCTCGAGGTTCTGGCCCTGGTTCTCCCAACTGCGGAGCCACGGGTAAGTGGCCATGTCGGCGATCGAGTAGTCGCCGCCGCCCAGCCACTCGCTCTCGCCGAGCCGGCGGTCGAGCACGTTGTAGATCCGCGTTCCCTCATTGACGTAGCGGTCTATTGCGTAAGGAATCTTCTCCACCGCGTAGTTCCGGAAATGGTTTATCTGGCCCAGCATCGGGCCCACATGGCCCATCTGGGTCATCAGCCACTGCAGGGTGCAGTAGCGCTCCGCAGGGTCGGTCGAAAGGAAACGGCCCGTTTTCTCGGCAAGATAGATCAGCATGGCGCCCGACTCCGCGAGCGCGAGCGGCTTGCCGCCCGGCCCTTCCGGATCGACCATGGCGGGCATCTTGTTGTTCGG
>JAPOZD010000278.1 GCA_026706245.1 Alphaproteobacteria bacterium | reverse complement strand
AGCCGGCGGACGCCCGCCCCGCCCTGTACGCCTTGCACGCCTTCAATCTCGAAGTGGCGCAGCTGCGCGAGACCGCGGGCGAGCCGGTTCTGGGCGCCATGCGGCTGCAATGGTGGCGCGACGCGCTCGACGAGGCTGCCTCGGGGCGGGAGCGCCGCCACGCCGTGCTGCAGCCGCTGGCCGCCGCCATCCGCGATCACGGTTTGCCGGAGGACCGCTTCCGCCGCCTTCTCGATGCGCGTGAAACGGACCTCGAAGCCGCGCCGCCCGCCGACCTGCCGGCCTATGCGCGGAAGACGGGCGGAACGCTGGCGGCGCTTGCAGGGCAGATCGTCAGCGGGCGGGCGGGCAGCGAGGATATCGGCACGGCCTGGGCGCTTGTCGGCTGGTTGCGGGCCGCCGCGTTCTTCGGCTGGACCTTGCCCGAAGGCGCCGAGCCGCGCGCGATCGCGGAACAGGCTGTGGCGCTTCTGGCGCCAGCCGGGGACAGCTACGGGCGCGCGCTGGCGGCGCTCACGCGCGGCTATATCCGAAAACTCGACCGGCTGGACTACGATCTCTCCGATTCGCGCGCGGCCGGGCCGTTGCGGCTGAGGGGATGGCGCATTGCGCTTGGGAGGAACTGAAGCATGGCGAAGGCAGGCCAGGTCGTATTCTCGCGGATGCAGAGGGTCGTGTGGGGGCGGCCGGCTGCGGAAGTCGTGTCCGAAGAAGCGGGGCGGCTGGGGGCGGAGCGCGTCTTCCTCATCGTGAGCCGGACGCTGAACCGCGAGAGCGACGTCGTCTCGGAGATCCGCAAGGGGCTCGGAAACCGCGCGGCCGGGCTGTTCGAGGGCATTCCGGCCCATGTCCACCGCGAAACCGTGATTGCGGCGGCGCGCGAGGCCCGCGCGGCGAAGGCGGACCTTATCGTGACCGTCGGCGGCAGTTCCGCTTCCGGCGTCGGCAAGATGGCGCGGCTGGCGCTGGCGCACGGGCTCGAAACCGTGGACGACATGGAGCCGTTCCGCACGGTCGTGACGCCGGACGGCACGAAGACGAAACCGGAGTTCCGGGGCCCCGACCTCGGCCAGATCGCCGTGCCGACCACGCTTTCCGGCGGCGAGTACTATCATTACCAGGGCAGCACCGACACGCGTATCCCGGAGAAGCAGGGCTACGAGCACCCGGACATGATCCCGACCTCTGTGGTGCGCGCCCCCTGGGCTGCGCTCCACCCGCCGGAGTGGCTGTGGTTCTCGACCGGCATCCGGGCCGTGGACCATGCGGTAGAGGGCCTCTGCGCGCCCGGCGCCAACGCCTGGACCGACGGCATGAATCTGCAGGCGCTCAGGCTTCTGTCGCGCTCGCTCGCGGCGTCGAAGGCGGCGCCCGGCGATGTGGATGCGCGGCTCGAAAGCCAGCTCGGCGCCTGGATGTCGATGGCCGGCGTCACCGCCGGCGTGCCGGTCGGCGCGAGCCACGGCATCGGCCATGTGCTGGGCGGCGCCTGCGACGTGCCGCACGGCTATACCTCCTGCATCATGCTGGCCCCGGTGTTGCGCTGGAACCGGCAGGCGGTGGCGGAACGCCAGCAGGTCGTGGCCGGGGCGATGGGGCAGCCTGACCGCCCGGCGGCCGATCTCGTGGCCGAGCTTGTCTCGTTGCTCGGCCTGCCGTCGCGCCTCGGCGATGTCGGGGTCGGCCAGGACCGCTTTCCGGAGATCGCGGAGCAGGCGATGCGCGAACCCTTCGTTCACGCCAACCCGCGCCCGGTGCGCAGCGCCGGGGATATTCTCGAAATCCTGGAAAGCGCGCTGTAGCCGGGCCTTGACATTATCCCTTTATATTCTATATATGTTCTTTAGAATCCCTGACGGACCGAAAGGCCCATGATCTGGATCTGACAGGCCGGCGCAGCCGCGCAAGCCGCTTTTTCGGGATTTCCGCCGCGAACCTGCCGCCCCCGGCGGCAAACCCGGCCGCATGCGCCGGCGGCCGATAGTCGAAGTCTGCCTGAGCGGCCGGAGGGCCGGAAAGTTGCATTCGAGTTGAACGGTTACCGAAGCCGCGTGGGCGCGGCGCAGGAGGAGCGATGACGGACGAATCGAGGAGCGGTCCGGCGGGCGCGCTGCGGCGGCAGGGCGGTCCGGTCGGCGAGGAGCTGCGGAGCCTGGCGGTGGCCGCGGTGGTGGAGGACGGCATGAGCGTTTCCGCCGCGGCCCGGCGGTTCGGATTGTCGAGAGACAGCGTCGGCAGTTGGGTGAAGCGCTTTCGCGAGCGCGGCCATGTGCGGCGCGACCCGGTGGGCGGCAGCGCCTCGCGGATCGAGCCGCATCGGGAGCGGATCATCCGCATCATCGAAGCCCGGCCGGCGATTTCCATGTACGGGCTGCGCGACGCGCTCGCCGCCGAAGGGTTCGCGTTCCATGCGGCCACGGTGCAGAACTTCCTGAAGCGCCACGGGCTGGAGCGCGACCGCCGCCTCGCCCGTTTCCGCCGCCGGCGGAAGCGGTGGACGGAGCGGTAGCGGGCTTTCGCTGGCCGTTCTTCTGCGATACGGTCGGGCCATGAAAGCGACGCTCAATCTGGACGAAAAGGTGCTGCGCCGGGCGAAGGCCTGCGCGGCGCGGGACGGCGTGTCGCTGGCAAGCTTCGTCGAGGACGCGCTTCGCGCCCGGCTGGCCTCCGTGTCCTCCACGCGCGAAGCAGAGCGCCCGTTCCAGCTGCGGCTGGAGACCGTGACCGGGGACAGCCCGCCGAAAATCGACATCTCCGACCGGGACGCGCTTTATGATGTAATCGACCGCGTATGATCGCCGTCGATACCAACGTCCTGATTTACGCGCACCGTGGCGAGACCGAGTTTCATGACAGAGCGGTTTCGCAGCTCCGCTTTCTGGCCGCCGGCGCGGAACGATGGGCGCTGCCGGTCTTTTGCGTCACCGAGTTTATGCGGGTCGTTACGCACAAGCGCGTATTCAGCCCACCGTCGAGCATTGCGCAGGCGGCCGCTTTCATCGAAGGGCTCGTTGCCGCTCCTACTTGCGAGGTCGTGCGGCCGGGCGGGGCGTTCATCGACCGCCTTCTCGCGGCGGCGCACGAAGCCGATGCGTGCGGCAACCTGATGTTCGATGCGCAGATCGTCGCCTTGTGCCGCGAGCATGGCGTAGACGAGGTCCTGACGAACGACCGCGACTTCGAACGGTTCGACGGGTTGCGAATGCGCCGTCTGGACTAGGAGCGCCATTCCCCGCCCGAAACTCTCCCCGGCGAACGCCCCGTCGCTGACAGGCGGCAAGCGCCGGGGCTGGCAGGGCGGGCGTCCGCTGTCTATATTGCTTCGCACTGGGTGGAGGAGGGCATTAAACGATGGACGGCGGCCCCTGGGGCGGCGCGGCGCCGATTATCGACCCGTTCGGGCGCGCGATCACCTATCTGCGCGTCTCGGTGACGGACCGCTGCGACTTCCGCTGCGTCTATTGCATGTCGGAACACATGACGTTCCTGCCGAAGCGCGACCTGCTGACGCTGGAGGAGCTGGACCGTCTGTGCAGCGTCTTCGTCCGCATGGGCGTGCGCAAGCTGCGGCTCACCGGCGGCGAGCCGCTGATGCGGCGCAATGTGATGCAGCTCATCCGTTCGCTCGGCCGTCATCTCGACGGCGGCGGGCTCGAAGAGCTCACGATCACTACCAACGGCAGCCAGCTCGGCCGCTTCTCGGAAGGCCTCTTCGAGGCCGGCATGCGCCGGGTGAATGTGTCGCTCGACACGCTCGACCCGGCCAAATTCAAGGACATCACCCGCTGGGGCCGGTTCGAGCAGGTCATGGCCGGGCTGGACGCGGCGCAGGCCGCGGGGCTTGCGGTCAAGATCAACATGGTCGCGCTGCGCGGCGTCAATGACGATGAATTCGACGCCATGATCGCATGGTGCGGCGAACGCGGCTTCGACCTCGTCATCATCGAGGTCATGCCGATGGGGGACATCGGCGAGGACCGCCTCGACCAGTACATGCCACTCTCCATGGTGCGCGCGAAGATCGAGCGCAACTGGACGCTGACCGAGACCGACTACATGACGGGCGGTCCGGCGCGATACGCCGTGGTGGAGGAGACCGGGCAGCGGATCGGCTTCATCACGCCGCTGACGCACAATTTCTGCGAAAGCTGCAACCGGGTGCGGCTGACCTGCACGGGCACGCTCTATATGTGTCTCGGCCAGGAGGATGCGGCCGACCTCCGCGCGCCGCTCAGGGCCGCTTCGGAAGACGCCCCGCTGGAAGAGGCCGTGCGCGAGGCGATTTCGCGCAAGCCCAAGGGCCACGATTTCGTCATCGACCGGCGGCGGGGCGCGGTCTCGGTGCCGCGCCATATGAGCGTGACCGGCGGCTGACGCGGCCGCCCTTTTTCGATGACCAATACGCGCCTGGCGTTCGTAGCCGCCGAGACGCCTGCGGCGCAGGAGGCGCGCCGGGCGCTTGTGGCCGCCTATGGCGACAGGCCGCCGGCGGAGGCGGACATCGTCGTCGCGATCGGCGGCGACGGCTTCATGCTGGAGACCCTGCACAGCTTCGGCGACAGTCCGCCGCCGATCTACGGCATGAACCGCGGCAGCGTCGGCTTCCTGATGAACGGCTTTCGCGTGGACGACCTGCCCGAGCGGATCGGGGCGGCCGAGACGGTCAGCCTCCATCCGCTGCTGATGGAAGCGCGCACGCTTGCCGGGCAGATGCGCCGGGCCCGCGCGATCAACGAGGTCTCGCTGCTGCGCGAGACGCGGCAGACGGCGAAGCTGTGCGTCGAGGTGGACGGTGTCGTGCGCATGGAGGAGCTGATGTGCGACGGCGTCATCGTGGCGACGCCCGCCGGCAGCACGGCCTACAACCTCTCCGCGCACGGGCCTATCCTGCCGCTCCGGGGGCAGTCGCTCTGCATCACGCCGATCAGCGCCTTCCGGCCGCGGCGCTGGCCGGGCGCGATCCTGCCGGACACGGTGTCCGTGCGGCTGACCGTCCTCGAGGCCCGCAAGCGGCCGGTGAGCGCGGTGGCCGACTTCACCGAAGTCCGCGATGCGGCGGAGGTGCTGGTGCATCGCGACGAGGGCACGGAGCTGCACCTGCTGTTCGATCCCGACCGGAGCCTGGAGGAGCGTATCCTGAAGGAGCAGTTCCAACCGTGATACCAGCGGCGTCGGGTTGCGACTCATGGGAGACAGCGCTCCATCGTCGCCCCGGCCCCCGAGCCGGGGCCCAGCCTCGGTTCTCACGGCAGCCCCGGCGGTCCGGCCTGCTCTCCACCGGCTGCGGCGGCATCGGAAGTCAGGGATGGGTCCCCGCCTTCGCGGGGACGACGAAAAGGGGGCGAAAGCCCGCGCAGCAAGGACAGCAGGCGCGCCGCAGACAAGCCGGAATGAGATGTGTGCATGCGGTAGGCCCCCGAGCCGGGGCCTCCACGCAGCGTTGCTCCTGTGGCGTGAGGCCCCGGCTCCCCCGCTCGGAGGCGAGGACAGGCGGGGGCCGGGGCGACGGTATATCGGGTGCTGTCGCCATCGGTTCCGGGCAACGCCTGCCGGTATGATGCGCGCAGTGCGCGAGCTCGCGCGGAACTGGCCTCTGCTCCTCAAGACGCTCGCAATCGGCGCTTGCGGCGGCTACCTGTTCACGCTGATCCAGAGCCCCCTGCCGTGGATGATGGGCAGCCTGTTCGCCTGCACGGTCGCG
The DNA here is from genome assembly GCA_026706245.1 of Alphaproteobacteria bacterium. Taxonomy (GTDB): domain Bacteria; phylum Pseudomonadota; class Alphaproteobacteria; order Bin95; family Bin95; genus Bin95. Next base: position 2,834 of record JAPOZD010000278.1, on the reverse strand, counting down.
GCGCTGGCGGGCGTGCGCCTCTACATGCCGAACGATGTGCGGCGCGTGTGGATGGTCGTGCTGGGGGTCATGCTCGGCGCCGCCTTCGCGCCCGATGTGCTGGACCGGCTGGCGACCTGGGGCGGCGTTTTCGCCGGCATGCTTGCCTTCACAATCGCCGGCGCGGCGGCCGGCGCGTGGTTCTTCCGCCGGGTCGGGCGCATGGACCGGCGGACGGCCTTCTTCTGCGCCGCGCCGGGCGGCCTCGGGGAGATGGCGCTGCTCGGCCCGTCTCTGGGTGCGGACGAGCGCGCCATCCTGCTGTCCCACTCGACCCGCATCCTGATGGTGATGTTCATCGTGCCGCCGGCCTACCGGCTGCTCACTGACTATGTGCCGCCGGCCGATCTCGGCGGGTCCCGGCTGACGGATCTCAGCCTTCACGACTGGACGGTGCTTGCGGCCTCCGCCGTCATCGGCGGCGGCGCGGCGAAGTTGCTGCGCATTCCGGCCTGGCAGATGGTCGGGCCGATGCTGGCGAGCGCGGCGGCGCATATCGGCGGGCTGACGGCCTCCCGCCCGCCGACCGAACTTCTCGCCGCGGCCCAGGTGTTCATCGGCTGCGGGGCTGGCGCGCGCTTCGTCGGGGTGCGCCCGCGGGAGCTGGGGCGGACGGTGGCGGTCTCGGTCATGTATTACACGTTCTTCCTGGCGGCGGCCTTCCTCGTCGCTGCGCTGGTGGCGGTATTGGGCGGCTTCGACTTCAAGGCCGTCCACCTCGCCTACACGCCCGGCGGCTTCGCCGAAATGAACCTGATTGCGCTCTCGCTCGATATCGATGTCGCCTTCGTGGCGACGCACCACACCGGGCGCCTCTTCGTCGTGGTGATCGGCGCGGCGCTGCTCGCCCGCATGCTCTGGCCCGCGACCCGCCGGAGGGAGTAGCGTCCTCGCGGCTAAATCTCCTGGATTTCCTCGATGTTCTTCATCGCCTTCAACTCGGCGAGCATGCCGGGCGTGACGGTGAAGCGGCTGCCGAGTGACATCTGGACCTCATGCGTCCTGTCCATGTCGAACAGGATCCGGACCTCGCCGCGGCCGGCCGGCTCCCGCTGCAGCACGTTCTGGATGCGGGGCAGGGCCTCGTAGTCGTCGATGAAGATGCTGACGCCGTTGCCGGTCTTGCCGACCGCCGCATCCAGCGGCTCGACGCTTTTTGCGGTGAGGCGGACATCCTCGCCGTCCATGGCGGCCTCGCAGGCGAATAGCAGCGGCTTCCCGGTATCGAGCAGCGTCCTCGCCGAGGCCAGCACCTCCGAGAACAGGGTGATTTCCGTCTGGCCGGAACTGTCGGAAACGGCGACGAAAGCGAAACGGTTGCCACGCCTCGAGGTGCGTTCCTGCTTCGAGAGCACGGTGCCTGCGATGCTCACCGCATTGCGCCCCCGCCTTACTAGGCCCGGCAGGGCGCGGATCGGTTCGACGCGCAGGCGCGGGAAATAGCGTTCGTATTCGTCCAGCGGGTGGGCGGACAGGTAGAAGCCGGTGGCATCGAATTCGTGCTGGAGGCGCTCCATCGGCTCCCAATTCGGGGCGTTGGGCAGTTTCAGGTCCGGCACGAAGTCCTCGACGGCGCCGAAGAGGTTGGTCTGGTTGGTCGTCCGCTCCTCTTCCTCGATGGCCGCATGGCGCATCAGCATTTCCGCGCCAGCGAAGACGCGCGCCCGGTCCGGCTCCAGCGAGTCGAAGGCTCCGGCCTCCGCAAGTTTTTCCAGCAGCCGCGAGTTCAGGGTTCTCGGGCCGAGCCGCCCGGCAAAGTCGAACGGGTTCCTGAAGGGACCGCCGGACCCGCGCTCCTTCTCCACCGCCTCCATGGCGGCCCTGCCGACGGACTTGACCGCGGCAAGGGCATAGCGGATGGCGGGCGCGCCGTCCGGCGCCGCCTCGACCTGGAAGAGGGCGCCGGAATGCTGCACGTCCGGAGGCAGCAACCCGACATCCATCCTGTCCAGCTCGCGAAGCAGGGGGGCGAGCTTGTCGGTATTGCCGAGCTCGTGGGTCATGGACGCGGCCATGAACTCGACCGGATGGTTGGCCTTGAGCCAAGCCGTCTGGTAAGCGATCAGCGCATAGGCGGCGGCGTGGGACTTGTTGAAGCCGTAGCCCGCAAACTTGTCCACCAGATTGAAGATCTTTTCGGCCAGTTTCGGCTCGACGCTGCGCGAAACCGCTCCGTTGATGAAGGTCTCTCTCTGGGCATCCATTTCCGACTGGATTTTCTTGCCCATGGCGCGGCGCAGCAAATCCGCGCCTCCGAGCGTGTAACCGGACAGGACCTGCGCAATTTGCATGACCTGCTCCTGATAAATTATAATCCCGTATGTTTCCTCCAGTATCGGCTGGAGAGTTTCATACATGTAGTCTATGTTTTCCTTCCCATGCTTTCTCTTGATATAAGTCGGGATATTCTCCATCGGTCCCGGGCGGTATAGCGCGACGACCGCAATCAGGTCTTCGAAGCGGGTCGGTTTCAGCTTTTTCAGCGTGTCGCGCATACCGGCGCCTTCCATCTGGAACACGCCGACAGTGTCTCCGCGCGAAAGCATTTCAAAGGTTTTTTCGTCGTCGAGCGGCAGTTTCAGAAGGTCAACTTCGATGCCCTTTTCCGCCAGCATTTTGCGGGCATCTTCGAGAACCGTCAGCGTCTTGAGGCCAAGGAAGTCGAATTTGACAAGGCCGGATGCTTCCGCCCATTTCATGCTGAATTGCACCGCCGGAATGTCGGAAGAGCCGCGGTCGCGATAGAGCGGGGCGATATGCTGCAGCGGCCGGGCCGCAATCACCACGCCGGCCGC
>JAPOZD010000344.1 GCA_026706245.1 Alphaproteobacteria bacterium | reverse complement strand
AGCGCAGGACGGCCGAAGGGGTCGGAGCGCTGACCGGGGAGGGCGTGATGAACGCGCCCGTCTCGACCTACAGCCATTTGCTCGAGGACGGGCATGTAAAGGCGGTGGAGAGCGTCGCCTGGATGGAGCATCCCGGCATGCCGGGCGCGCTGCCCGTCACCAACATTCCGGGACTTGCGAAGATCGGCTCCGGCGGCGCGCTCGATCTCGCCCCGCATATCGGCGAGCACTCGCGCGAAATCCTGCTGCGCGAAGGCTGGACGCCGGTAGAGGTTGAAGAACTCGTGGCCGCCGGGGCGGTCGGCGAGATGACGGAAACGACGGCCGAAGCGGCGGAGTAGAAGATGAAACTGTTGCGTTACGGCCCAAGGGGCCAGGAGAAACCGGGCCTGCTCGACGCAGCGGGCGCCATTCGCGACCTGTCCGGGGCCGTGGGCGACCTCGGCCCCGGGGAGATTTCGCCCGCGGGCCTGGAGCGCCTTGCGGGCCTCGACCCGGCCTCGCTGCCGGAAGTCTCCGGGTCGCCGCGCCTCGGCCTGCCGGTCGCCGGCACGGCCAAGGTGCTCTGCGTCGGCCTCAACTATATCGACCACGCCAATGAGGTGGGCGCGCCGATCCCCAAGGACGCGATCTACTTCCAGAAGCCGGTCACGGCGCTGACGGGGCCGAACGATTCCATCGTCAAGCCGGTCGACTCGACCATGCTTGACTGGGAGGTCGAGCTCGTCGTCGTCATGGGCTCGAAGGCGCAATATATCGCCGAGAGCGAGGTCATGGACCACATCGCCGGCTTCGCGCTCGGCAACGACGTCTCCGAGCGCGAGTTCCAGTCCAAGCGGTCCGGCCAGTGGACCAAGGGCAAGAGCCATGACAGCTTCGCGCCCATCGGCCCCTGGCTGGTGACGAAGGACGAGATCGCCGACGTGCAGAACCTCGACATGTGGCTGAATGTGAACGGCCAGCGGATGCAGACCGGCAATACGGCCAAGATGATCTTCTCGGTCGTCGAGGCGGTCGCCTATGCCAGCCGCTTCATGACGCTGATGCCCGGCGACGTCATCATGACCGGCACGCCGCCCGGCGTCGGCAGCGGCATGAAGCCGCCGCGCTTCCTCGATGTCGGCGACGAGGTCCATCTCGGCATAGAAGGCCTCGGCGAAGCCCGCCAGACGGTCGTCTCCTGGGAGGACCGGCCGCGGGATTAGATAGTCGTCAGCGGCCTGCCAGCCGCGACCTCAGCCAGACGGCGAGTCCGGTCTCGGAGACGTGGCCGGGAGCGAGTCTTTCATGTAGTGGGTCGCCTTCGAGGCGGGTCTCTGTTGTCCGCCAGGAAGAAGCGGTCGGTAACCCAAGCGGTGAGTATCGGCGCAAGAACGCCGAAAGGTATTCCCGCCTTTACGGCGCAGTCTCGTCTTCCGCATCGAGCAGGACGCGCAATTGCGGCAGCAGGGCAGGGATGTGTATGTGGACGATGTTCCACACAATGTCGCCGTCCACATCGTTATATTCGTGCACGATGACGTTCCGAGCGTCCCGGATGCGCTGCCATTCGATTTCCGGATGGGCGTCGCGAATGTCCTGCGGGATGCGGCCCGCCGCCACCCCCATGCTTACGATATTGAATTGCGCCATATCGTATACGGGATTGCTCCCGAGAAATTGCTCCAGGTCCATCCCGACTGTCTCCGCCAACACCCTCTCGCCGAACCCGATCATGTCGCGCACGGGGATGCGCCAGTCCTTTGCCGGCCGGTCGGACTCGTCCATGGCGATGTCCTTCTCCACATAGGCGCGGTATTCGGGGCGCAGCCGCTCGGCGGGCACAAGATCGACCGGGCGGCCGAACAGACCCTCGAGAAAGTCCTGCATCTCCGCTTTGCGGGAGAGACAAGCCGGCCCGTCGAAGCGCACCAGCAGGTCGATGTCGCTGTCCTCCCGCGCCTGCCCGCGGGCGAAGGAGCCGAACAGGTCCAGCGACACGACGCCGAAACGCCGCTCCAACTCCGGCCGATGCGCCTCCAGCACGCTCAGCACATAGTCCCGGTCCATGCCCGCACTATCGCCTCCGCCGCGCCTGCCCGCAAGCCCGGTCGAAAACCCTTGCATGCGAATCTTTTGTAGCCTAATAAATAGGTGATGAATTATGAGGAAACGAAGCTAGGCGGCGCGCCGGGGCTGGAGAGCGACCATCGCTTCGGCCTGAAGCTTGCAGAGCTGTCGCGGCTCTGGCGCCAGGCGCTCGATGCGCGGCTCCGGCCGCTCGGCCTCTCGCAGGCGCGCTGGGCGGCGCTGATCCATCTCAGCGCCTATCCCGACGGGCTGACGCAGGGCCGTCTTGCGCTCAGGGTCGGCATCAGGGACTCAACGCTCGTGCCGCAACTCGACGCGCTCGCCCGCGACGGGCTGATCGAGCGGCGCGACTCCCCCGAAGACCGGCGCGCCAAGACGGTCCGGCTGACGCCGGCCGCCCTGCCGTTGCTGGAGGAGATCGACCGGGTCGGCAGGGAGCTCCGCCAGGAGCTGACGCAGGATATCGACCCGCAGCATCTCGACCTCTGCCTCCATGTTTTCAACGCGATACGGAACCGTCTCGAAGGGCTGAACGGGGACAGGGACAATGGCTGAAACGCCCGAGACCGCCGCTGCGGCCCCGCCGCCGGCGCGGCGCGGCGGCGCCATGCGGCGGCTGCGCTATCTCGCAATCGCCCTCATCGCCCTGGCGGCGCTGGCCTATGGCGCGCGCGAGGTGTGGGACCGCTTCACCCATGTCCACGAATACGATGCGCGCATCAAGGCGAACATGGTGACGCTGGCGAGCAAGGTGGACGGCGTGATCCTCGAACTCGCGGTCGAGGAGGGCGACCGCGTGGAGGCAGGCCAGGTGCTGGCGCGGCTCGACGACCGCATCCCGAAACTCAGGGTGCAGGGCCTCGAAGCCGAACTCGCCGGGCTGGAAGCCGAGCGCCGGCGCCTGCTCGTCGAGCGCGGCGTGATGGACGCGCAGACTTCAACCAGGATGCGCACCCGGGAGAGCGGCGTGCAGGCGAGCCGGGCGGGCCGCTCGGTGCTGCTGGCCGACCTCGACCTCGCGCGCTCCGAACTCCGCCGCGCCAAGGCTCTCTACGAACGCCGGGTGGTCTCCAGGCAGGCTCTCGACAAGGCCAGCGCCCGGGTGGACCGTATCCGGGCGGACCTGAAAAAGGTCGATGCCGAGACGCAGGCGGCGCGCGCCCAGATGGCCGAAGCGGAGGCCGAACGACAGCGCCTCGACGTGATCGATTCCGAACTCGCCATGCTGGACCACCGCACCGCAAGGCTCCAGGCGGAGCTCGACCAGCAGCGGGTCGATGTCGATGACCGGCTGTTGCGCGCGCCCGGCGACGGCCTCATCGACCGCATCTTCGTCGAGACCGGCGAATTCGTGAACGACGGCCAGCGCATGCTGCTGCTCCACGACCCGGACGACCTCTGGATCGAGGCCAATATCAAGGAGACCGAGCTCAGCCGGCTCCGGGTCGGCCAGGCCGTGGCGGTATCCGTGGACGCCTATCCCGAGACCGCGTTCACGGGCACAGTCGAGCGCATCGGCAGCACGACCACGGCCAATTTCGCCCTCCTCCCCACCCCGAACCCGAGCGGCAATTTCACCAAGATCACCCAGCGCGTGCCGGTGCGCATAGGGCTGGAGCGCAACGGCATGACGCTCCTGCCGGGCATGATGGTGGAAGTGAACATTGACGTCCGAGACCGTTGAGGTCCTGACGGAGCGCTTCGGCGCGCAATATCGCTGGTGGGCGAGCGGCACGGCGCTGGTCGCCATGATCGCCATGGTGCTTTCGTCAACGAGCGTCACCGTGGCCGTGCCGCATATCATGGGCGCGTTCGGCGTCGGGCAGGACCGCGCGCAATGGGTCGCGACCGGCTATTTCGCCGCCATGACCTGCGGCATGTTGCTCAATGCCTGGCTGGTTCGCCATTTCGGCGCGCGCGCCGTGCTGACTGCAACCCTCGTCGCCTTCACCGCCGCGTCCTTTGCGGGGGCAGCGGCGCCCAGCCTGGATGTCGTCATCCTCTCGCGCGTCGTGCAGGGCGCCTGCGGCGGGCTGCTGCAACCGCTTTCCATGCAGATCCTGTTTCGCGTGTTCCCGCCGGACCGGCGCGGCACGGCAATGGGCCTGTTCGGGCTGGGCGTGGTGCTGGCGCCGGCGTTCGGCCCCGCGCTCGGCGGCTTCGCCATAGACGGCTTCGACTGGCGCTGGGTGTTCCTGATCCCCCTGCCCGGCGTGGCGGTGGCCCTGCCGCTCGGCCTCATCTTCATGCCGGAGCGCGAAGCTGTCGGGCCCCGTCCGGCGTTCGACTGGCCGGGCTTCGCGCTGCTGGTCACGGCCATCGTGGCCCTGCTCGACGGGCTCGCGAGCGGCCAGCGCATCGGCTGGAGCTCGGACCGCATCGTGCTCGAACTCGCGCTCGGCGGCACAAGCGCGGCGGCGTTCATCCTGCGCCAGCTTGTTGCCCGCTATCCCCTGCTCGACCTCTCGCTGTTCCGCAACGGGCGCTTCGCCTCCGCGTTCGTGGTCGGCTTCATCTTCGGCTTCAGCATGTTCGGGTCGATCTACCTCATCGCCGTCTTCGTGCAGACCGTGCAGGGCTACACGGCGACGCGGGCGGGCCTGCTGATGGTGCCGGCGGGCCTGCTGATGGCGGTGATGTTCCCGGTCGCGGGGCGGATCAGCGACCTCGTGCCGGCGCACTGGCCGATCATGCTCGGGCTGGTGGTATTCGGGGCGGGTTTCCTGCTGATGGCCACGGCCGATGTCGATACGCCCTTCTGGACCTTTGCGCTCTTCATCATGATCAACCGCTTCGGACTCTCCTTTGTGATTCCCTCGCTCAACACCGGCTCGCTGAGGGCGCTGCGCCCGGACCAGGTGCAGCAGGGCTCGGGCCTCGTGAACTTCACCCGCATGCTGGGCGGCGCCTGCGGCATCAACCTGCTGGTGGTTCTGCTGGAAATGCGCACCGGCGTCTTCGCGGAGGCCTTCACCGCGACGCAGACAGCGGCCAACGCCGCCAGCATGGCGATGCTGGAGGGCGTCGGCCGCCTGGCGGCGGCCGGCGGGCTCGGGCCCGGGGAGGCGAGCGCGGCGGCAGCGCGCTATCTCGGCGAGGTCATGCTGGCGCAGGCCGAGGCGCAGGCCTTCCAGGACGTGTTCGTGGCCGTCGGCCTGCTTGCGTTCGCTGCGCTGCTGCCGGCTTTCGTCATGGCGCGTGCCGGCTTGCAGGAACCGGCCGCATCGGCGAGGCTGCAATCGGCATGACCGACCGCCTCGTCATCGGCATCAGCGGCGCCTCGGGCGTCGTTTACGGCGTCCGCCTGCTGGAACTGCTGGCGGAGGCGCCCGTCGAAACGCACCTGGTGATGACCCCGTCGGCAGAGGTCACGCTCGCGCATGAAACCGACCGCAAGGCGGCGGAGGTAAAGGCGCTCGCGGACCGGGTTTACAACCCGCGCGACATCGCGGGCGCCATCGCCTCCGGCTCCTTCCGCACGCGCGGCATGGCGGTTGCGCCCTGCTCGGTCCGCTCGCTCTCGGAGATCGCCTGGGGCACGACAACCAACCTGCTCACCCGCGCTGCGGACGTCACGCTCAAGGAACGCCGCCGGCTGGTGCTGCTCGTGCGCGAGACGCCGCTGCATACCGGCCATCTGCGCGCCATGGCGGCGGCGAGCGAGAACGGCGCGGTGGTGATGCCGCCGGTCCCGGCCTTCTACGCCCGCCCGCAGAGTCTGGAGGAGATGATCGACCACACGCTGGGCCGCGCCCTCGACCTGTTCGACATCGACCTCGGCACCGTCCGCCGCTGGCGCGAGCCGGCCCCGTAGTAGCGCGCGGTCCGTTCGGGTTGAGGCGGCTGCCAATTCATCGCCCCGGCCCCCGAGCCGGAGCCTCGCGACGCCGGAGTCATGCTGTATGGAGACCCCGGATCGCCGCTGACGCGCCGTCCGGGGCGACGAATGGGAGGCGAGTCCGCCGCTTCAGAGGCTCAGCACCATGCCTTCCCGCGCGGCCTGCGTGCCCGGCCGGCCTTCGGCCGCTTCCGCGGCGAGACGGTCCATCGCCTCGTCGTCGCGACGCGGGTCGTGGTGGAACAGCACCAGCCTGTCCGCACCTGCCGCGTCGCAGAGCCTTGCGCCCTCGTTCCAGGTCGAGTGCCCCCAATGCGGATGGCGCGCGAAATCCTCCTCGGTGAACATGGCATCGTAAATGACGACATCGGCGCCCTCGATGAGACCGAGAATATCCCGATTGGGCGCGCCGGGCTTGTGGCCGGTATCGCAGACATAGCAGACGGACCGGTCCTCGAATTCGACCCGGTAGCCCGTGGCGCCGCCCGGATGGTCGAGCGGCGCGGTGCGCACATGCACGCCGCCCGCAAGCGCGAAATCCTCCCCGGCGCGGAAGTCGATGCAGCGCAACTCGGCCGCAAAGGCCTCCAGCGGCACCGGGAACAACTCGGGCGAGAGCATCCGCTCCAGAACGGGGCGCAGGCCGCCGCGCCCGGCCAGATGGCCGGCGCGGAGCGCAAAGCGGTTGCGCGCATCGAAGAGCGGCGCGAAGAAGGGCAGACCGACCACATGGTCGAGATGCGTGTGGCTCAGTAATATGTCGGCGTCGAGAGGCGCTTCGCCCGCAAGCGCCGCGCCCAGCCCCCGAAGCCCGGTCCCCGCATCGATAACGATGAGCCGGTCCCCGCAACGCAGCTCGATGCAGGCTGTATTGCCGCCATAACCTGCCGTTGCCGGCCCCGGACAGGCGATGCTGCCGCGCACGCCGCGGAAGCGGACTTCGAAAGGGCCGGACAAGTCAGGACGCCAGCCGGTATCCGCCGGGCTCCGTCACCAAGAGCCGCGTGTGGGGCGGATCGCGCTCGATCTTCTGCCTCAGGCGATAGATATGCGTTTCGAGCGTGTGCGTGGTTATGCCCGGCCGGTAGCCCCAGACCTCCCGCAGCAGCGTCTCCCGGCTGACGGTCGCCCCGCCGGCGCGGTAGAGATATTGCAGGATGGCCGTCTCCTTTTCGGTCAGGCGCACCGTCTTGTCATTGTCCGGGTCGAGAAGCTGCTTGTAGGCGGGCCGGAACTTGTATCCGCCAATATCGAGCGAGGCGTCATGGCTCTCCTGGTGCTGGCGCAGATGCGCCCTCAGCCGGGCGCGAAGCACCTCGAACCTGAACGGCTTGGCCACATAGTCGTTTGCGCCTGCATCGAAGCCGCGAACGGCATCGGCGTCCGTATCGACCCCCGTCAGCATCAGGATCGGGATTTTTACCCCCCGGCTCCGCATCTCCCGGCAGAGCTCGCGCCCGTCCATGTCCGGGAGGCCGACATCGAGAATCACGGCATCGAACTGCTCCGAGCCCATGGCATCGGCCGCCTCCCCCGCCGTGCCGGCTTCCTGGGTGGCGAACTCGCCATGCAACGACAATTGCTCCGCAAGCACGCTGCGCAGCGTTTCGTCGTCGTCCACGAGCAAAATCGTGCGCGCCATTCCGCCGGTCTCCGAGAGGGAATATTCGCCCGTACGCTATCACAACTCCGTGATCCGCGCGATTCCGGCGAACGCCGTGAGCGGGCTGCGAACCTGCTCAGCCGCGCGCGCCGAAGACGGCGCTACCCACCCGCACATGCGTTGCGCCGAAGCGGATCGCGGTCTCGAAATCGGCGCTCATGCCCATCGACAGCCCGGCCAGCCCGTTGCGCCGGGCGGCCTCGCGCAGGAATGCGAAATGCGGGCCCGGCAGGTCCTCGGCCGGCGGAATGCACATCAGCCCGACCACATTGAGGCCGTATTCCGCCCGGCACCGGTCGAGGAAACCGTCCAGCGCGGCCGGCGCCACGCCGCCCTTTTGCGGTTCATCTCCGGTATTGACCTGCACGAAGCACGGGAGCGCCCTGCCCGTCCGCTCGAACTCCCGCGCCAGCGCCGCGGCCAAGCGGGGCCTGTCCACCGTTTCGATGACATCGAAGAGCCGCACGGCGGCCCGGACCTTGTTGGTCTGCAGGCCGCCGATCAGGTGCAGCGCGATGTCGGGAAACCGCTCCCTGAACGCCGGCCAGCGCGCCTCGGCTTCCTGCACGCGGTTCTCGCCGAAGAGCCGGTGACCGGCTTCCAGCGCGCCCCCAACCCTCCCTTCCGGCTGCAGCTTCGACACCGCCACGAGCCGGACGGAGGAAGCGTCGCGCCCGGCAGCCTCCGCGGCTGCCCGGATGCGGCCCGTCACTGCCGCCAGGCGCCCGGCGGCCTCCTGATCTTCCGGATGGTCCATCCCGGAACGCTACCAAAGCAGGCGGTCCGGGTTAAGCCGTGCCGTCCGGGGCGGCGGCGAGGCGCGCAGGATGGCAAATCAATAAATTGTTCATCAAATTTATGTAATATTTCTCTACATGACTTGCATTTTCAGAAAATGTGCTATGATGGGTCCGAGGGAAGCGGCATCCGGAGCCGCGTCCCGCCGCGCCGGCCCGGTGCGGACCGACCCCGATTCAGCCGACAGGCGAGGTGCGTCCTGTGCCTGCCTCGTGCGCGGGCAATCAGGCGTGCGAACCGCGCCGGCGCCGACACCCGCCCGCGCCCGC
>JAPOZD010000219.1 GCA_026706245.1 Alphaproteobacteria bacterium | reverse complement strand
CGCCGCCCTCAGCCCCCGGCTTCGATCTCCGCCAGCAGCTTCGCCGCGCGTTCGTCGACAATGCGCTGATAGGCGTTCTTTGCCGGCAGCGCCATGGCCTGCCGGAGCAGGTCCCGGGCGCGGTCCATGTCCCCGTCCAGCATCCGGAGCGCGGGCGCATATTCGAAGAGCGGCACCTTCTCGCCGGGCGCGGCCTCGAACACGCGACCGAACAGTTCATGGACCGATTTCTCGCGGGCGCCGTAAGTGATCCGGGCCAGGAAGGAGCCTGCAACCTCCACGACGCGGGCGTGCCAGATGGCGAGGCCTGTCATCGCCTTCACGGAAGCGGGTTTCAGCTCCAGCGCGCGCTCCAGCGAATCGCGGATCTTCCCCGCATAGCCCCGGTCGCTGGCTTCGGACGTGCTCAGCGTCTGTCCGTGGCGGCCCATGACGCGCGCCGCCGCGATATGCGCATAGGCTTCGTCCGGGGCAGCCTCGACCGCACGCATCGCCAGCGCGAGCGCCCTCTCGAACAGCGCGGGCCGGTCCTGCTCCGCCGCGAGGTAGGATGCCTGCAGGACCAGAGATTCCGCCGCGAAGGCGAGGCCCTCCGGCCCACCGGTTTCCTCCGCCATGTCGGCGGCTTCGAGGAACCGGCCTTCGGACCATGCCGCCCGCGCTCCATCGAGCGGCCCGGCCGCCGCCGGGACCGCCGTCAGCGCTGCCAGCAAAGCCGCCGCCAGGATGAGGCGGAACCGGGATGAGGGCAGCGGAACGATGTGTCGGGCTTGCATGGCGGGGAAACTATACAACGCGGACAGGCGGGGAGAAGGCCGATTTTCACTCGGCTCCGTCACCATGCCGAGGCAGGCGCGGGCAGGTCCTTCGGCTGGACTTTCGTCCGCCGCGTTATAGAATTGCCGGTGCCATGGACACTGAGGATTCGGATATCAGGATGCGGCTGCGCAGGGCCGGGCTGCGGCCGACGCGGCAGCGGCTCGGGCTGGCGCGGCTCCTGTTCGCGGGGCCCGACCGCCATGTCCGCGCCGAGGAGCTGAGCCGGGAAGCGCGCGAGGCCGGCGTCCGCGTGTCGCTGGCCACGGTCTACAACACGCTGCACCAGTTCGTGGATGCTGGGCTGCTGCGCCGGGTGGATGTGGAGCCGGGCCGCGCCTGCTTCGACACCAACCTCTCCCGCCATCACCATTTCTACGACACCGGCACGAACGAGCTGATCGACTTCGACGCCGAAGATGTCGGCATTACCGGCCTGCCCGAGGCGCCGGGCGGCAAGACGGTGGAGCGCATCGACCTCGTGGTGCGGATCCGCTAGCCCGGAATATCCGAACCTAGAATCGGTCTAAATTGTTGACGCCATGCGCGGCCGGACCCATATTCGGCATTCGCATTTCCGCACACCGGGGAACCGGACGAAGGCACCGCTCAGCGCAACACTGCCGGACAGGGCGGGCGAATTCGGAACGCAATTGGAGGAACAATGAGTACCGCGAGCAAGTGCCCGGTGATGGGCGTCGTTCACCAGGCCGTCGGCGAATCCGCGAACCAGCAGTGGTGGCCAAACAAGCTGAACCTGCGGGTCCTGCGCCAGAACCACCCCGAGGCGGACCCCAACGACCCCGACTTCAACTACGCCGAGGCGTTCAACAGCCTCGATTTCGACGCGCTCACGAAAGACGTCGATACGGTGATGACCGACTCGCAGGACTGGTGGCCAGCGGATTACGGCCATTACGGCCCGCTCTTCATCCGCATGACCTGGCACGCCGCGGGCACCTACCGCATCGACGACGGGCGCGGCGGCGGCGGTTGCGGCGACCAGCGCTTCGCCCCCCTCAACAGCTGGCCCGACAATGTGAATCTCGACAAGGCACGCCGGCTGCTCTGGCCGGTCAAGCAGAAATACGGCCGGAAGATCTCCTGGGCCGACCTGCTGATCTTCGCCGGGAACCGCGCTCTGGAGACAATGGGCTTCAGGACGTTCGGCTTCGGCGGCGGCCGCCCGGACATCTGGACAGCCGACGAGGACATTTACTGGGGTCCGGAGACAGGCTGGCTCGACGACGAGCGCTATAGCGGCGACCGCGAGCTGGCCAATCCGCTCGGCGCCGTCCAGATGGGCCTGATCTACGTGAACCCGGAGGGGCCGAACGGCAATCCCGACCCGATGGCGGCGGCCCGCGACATCCGCGAGACCTTCCGCCGCATGGCGATGAACGACGAGGAAACGGTCGCGCTGATCGCCGGCGGCCACACCTTCGGCAAGGCCCACGGCGCCGCCGAGGAGAAATACAAGGGCCCCGAGCCCGAGGGCGCTGCGGTCGAGCATCAGGGCTTCGGCTGGACGAGCAGCCATGGCAGCGGCAAGGCCGGCGACCAGATCGGCAGCGGGCTCGAGGGCGCGTGGACCAACGATCCGGTCAAGTGGGACAACGGCTATTTCGACAACCTGTTCAACTATGAATGGGAGCTGACGAAGAGCCCCGCTGGCGCAAACCAGTGGACGCCGAAGAACGCCGAGGCGCAGGGAACCGTGCCGGACGCGCACGACCCGTCCACCCGGCACGCGCCGATGATGCTGACCACCGACCTCTCGCTGATTACCGATCCGGCCTACAAGAAGATTTCCAAGCGCTTCCACGAGAACCCGGACGAGTTCGCCGACGCCTTCGCCAGGGCGTGGTTCAAGCTGCTGCATCGCGACATGGGGCCGGTCTCGCGTTATCTCGGGCCTTGGGTTCCGGAGGAGCAGCTGCCCTTCCAGGACCCTGTGCCGGCGGTCACGCACCACCTGATCGACGATGCGGACATTGCCGCGCTCAAGGGCAGCATCCTCGGTTCCGGCCTCTCCGTCTCCCAGCTGGTCTCGGCCGCCTGGGCGTCTGCCTCGACCTACCGCGACACCGACAAGCGCGGCGGCGCCAACGGGGCGCGCATCCGCCTCGCGCCGCAGTCGGGTTGGGACGTCAACGTGAAGTCCGGCGTATCGGCGGTGCTGGAGGCCCTGGAGGGAATCCAGCGGGAGTTCAACGGCGCGCAGGCGAATGGCAAGATGGTCTCGCTCGCAGACCTGATCGTGCTGGGCGGCTGCGCGGCCGTGGAGGCGGCCGCGAAGAAGGCCGGACACGATGTCGAGGTCCCCTTCGCGCCGGGGCGCGCGGATGCGACGGACGAGATGACCGACGCCGAGTCCTTCGCCGTGCTGGAGCCGACCGCCGACGGGTTCCGCAATTATCTGCAGAACGGCCATGCGGCCTCTTCGGAGCACCTGCTGGTGGACAAGGCGTTCATGCTGAAGCTGTCCGCGCCCGAGATGACGGCGCTGGTCGGCGGCATGCGCGCGCTCGGCGCGAATGCCGGGCAGTCGGGGAACGGGATCTTCACCGACCGGCCCGGGACGCTGACCAACGACTTCTTCGTCAACCTGCTCGACATGGGGACCGAATGGACGGCGGTCTCGGACAACGGGGAGGAATTCGAGGGCCGCGACCGCGCCACCGGCGAGGTGAAGTGGACCGCCAGCCGCGTCGATCTCATCTTCGGTTCGAACTCCGAACTCCGGTCGCTCGCCGAGGTGTACGGGAGCAGCGACGCCGGGGCGAAGTTCGTTCGCGACTTTGCCGCCGCATGGGGCAAGGTCATGAACCTCGACCGCTTCGATCTCGCCTGAGACCGGCGGGGGGCATCCGGCTTGCGCGGCCGGCCGGATGCCCCCCGCAAATCCTTCCGTCCCGGGAAGCTCCGAGCCCATGCGCGAGGGCAGACCCGACGCCTCGTTGCGCCGCCCGCTGGCGTGGGACGCGCCGGAGTTCGATGACCCCGAGGCGATCGATGCCGAGCTCCGGCGGGTATTCGGCATCTGCCAGGGCTGCCGGCGCTGTTCCGGCCTCTGCGACGCCTTCCCGCGCCTGTTCGCCCTGATCGACAAGGCCCCATCGAGCGGGCTCGACACGGTCGATCCGGCGGGCTTCAAGGCGGTCGCGGACGCCTGCACGCTCTGCGACATGTGCTTCAGGACCGAATGCCCCTATGTGCCGCCGCACCCCCTGGAGGTGGACTTTCCGCACCTGATGCTGCGGCACCGGGCGGCGGAGTTCCGGCGCGGCGAGCGGCGTTTCGAGGACCGCGAGGTCGCCGCGACCGACCGCAACGGCCGCGCCGGCGGCATGGCGGCACCGCTCGCCAACTGGGCGCTGGATACGGCGAACGAGCCCGTGCGCACACTGATCGAGGGCTTAGCAGGCGTCCACCGCGAGGCCGCGCTGCCGCGCTTCCACCATGAGAGCCTCGAGCACCGCGCCATGGCGGGCGCGCCGGCGCTCAACGAGGCTGCGCCGGCCTTCGGGCGCAGGGCCGCGCTCTACGCCACCTGCCTCGGCAACTACAACGAGCCGGAAACCGGGCTCGCCGCCCGCGCCGTGCTGGCGCGGAACGGCGTCGAGACGCATATCGTCCATCCCGGCTGCTGCGGCATGCCGCAACTGGAGCTGGGCGATATCGGGACGGCAGCCCGGCGGGCCGGGCGGATCGCCCCGGAATTGCTGGCGCTCGCCGACGCCGGCTACGACATCGTGGCGCTGATGCCCTCCTGCGCGCTTATGCTGAAATCCGAATGGCCGCTGTTGCTACCCGGCAATGAGGACGTGGCCCGGCTGGCGCGCTCGGTGTTCGACCTCAGCGAATATGTGGTGGACATCGCCCGGCGCGAGGGGCTGGCGGAGGGGCTGAAGCCGCTCGACGGGCCGGTCGCGGTCCATGTCGCCTGCCATGCCCGCGCGCAGACCATGGGCCGCAAGGCGGCGGAACTGCTGGCGCTCATTCCCGATACCGCCGTCGAGGTGATCGAGAGTTGCTCCGGCCATGGCGGTTTCCGGGGCTGCCTCAAGGACAATTTCGAGACCGCGCTCCGGCTTGGCCGCCCGGTGGCCCGGCGGGCGCTCGAGGTGGGCGGCCCTGTGGTCTCCGAATGCCCGCTCGCCGCCCTGCATATTGCGCAGGGCATACAGCGCCTCGACCCGGACGCGCCGCCCAGGCCCGTCGGGCACCCGATCCGGCTCCTCGCCCGCGCCTATGGCTTCGAGGAAGACGCCGCGCCTTGATCGCCGACCTCTTCAAAGCCTTCACGCAGCTTTCGGACCGGCGCTTTCGCCGCGTGGTGCTGTTTTCCTGCCTGCTGGCCGCGCTGCTGCTGGCCGCGCTCGCGGCAGGCGCCGGCTGGGCGCTCGGCGGACTCACCGGCGTCGGCTGGCTCGATGTCGCGGCGGGGCTTGCCGGAGGCGCGGCGGCGCTGGCGGCGGGCGCGATGCTCTTCCCGGCGGCGGCCGCGGCCTTGCAGGGCCTGTTCCTGGAGCGCGCCGCGAGCGCGGTCGAGGCCCGCCATTACCCGGGTCTCGGGCCGCCCAGGGCGCAGGGCTGGGGCGAAACGCTCCGCCAGACCGCCTTCTTCGCCGGCGCCGCGCTCGGCATCAACCTCCTGCTGCTGCCGGTCTGGCTATTTGTGCCGCCCTTGGGGCTCCTGCTGTTCTGGCTGGCGAATGGCTGGCTCTGCGGGCGCGAATATTTCGAGGCGGCCGCACTCCGCCGGCTCGAACCGGAGGCCGCCCGCGCGCTCCGCCGCCGCCACCGCTTCCGCGTGTGGCTCGCAGGCGTCGCCATCGCCTGGCTGATGACCCTGCCGCTCGCGAACCTTGCCGCGCCCGCCATCGGCACGGCCCTCATGCTGCACCGCTTCGAGCGCCTGCGGAGGCTGTGAACGGCCCGTCCGGCGTTCATGTCACGCGGCTTCGCACATGGGCCGGCATGTCTCCGACAACGACCTGCCCTCCGTCGCCGTCTTCATGCCAGCAATAGTAGATGCGCAGGCACCGCGCCGGATCGCGGGTATTGCCGCCGTTCTTGATATGCCAGTCGGCCCGCAGCCGCTTCCCCTGCCAGTCGAACTCGAACGAGTCCCCGCCGCTCCGGTCGTTCCGGACGCCGGACCCGGCCGGGACCGGACCCTGCAGACTGTTGCCTCTGCCCTCCAGCCTCGCCCTGCGGTAGTCGCCGCCCAGCCATGCCAGGCACTGCGCTGCAAGTTCGACATCCTCGTAACGCGCCTTCTTGATCGAGCCGAAGGCGCGCGACGACAGGGCAAGACGACCACCCAGTTGCGTCTCGCACCAATCGGCAAACTCGTTCCAGGACGCGGGCAGCGGCGGACCGGCGGTCCCGGCCGGCTCTCCCGCATCCTCTTCCATCGCGCTGCCGGCCGCCGGGGGGGCGTCCTGCTTCTCTTCAGCGCGCCTTGCGGCCCGGGCTTTTCGGCGCTTTCCGGTCTCCGGACCCGGACGTGCCGGAGGCTCACCGGCCTCGACTGCCGCCGAGGCCGCCGCCATCCGGGCAAGCAGCGTCTCCACCGAGGCAAGCTGGCGGTTCCTTTCCGCTTCGAGTTCCGCCAGGGCCTCCGCCTGCCTCGCGATCGCCGACCAGGGCGCGCCGTCGGCCCTCTGTCGTTCGAACTCCCTCTCCTTCGCCGCCAACCCTATTTCCGCCTCGGCCAGCGCATCGACCGGCGTGCGGGCTTCATGCGCGATTTCGGCCAGCGCCGCCAATTGCGCGGCCTCGAGCGCTTCGAGGCGCTCCAGCACCTCAGCGGCGCGGCTCAGATCGGGAAGAGCCTCAAGCAGAACCCGTATATCGACGCGGCTTCGCTCCAGTTCCGCAGCCTGTTTCCGGACTTCGCCGCCGGCCTCCAAAAGCGCCTCGGCGGCAGCCTCTATCCGTTCGACCGCGTCCGGCGTCGGGCGGTCCAGCTCGTCCAGAAGGCTGCGCAGTTCCGCGCCGGCCGATTTCCATCGTTCTTCGGCAAGAGGCGCCTGGCGGGCCTTAGCCTCTCTTTCGACCCGCCGCATGTCGGCGACTATGTCCCGCAAGTCCCGCTCGGCGGTGGCTTCGCCGAACAGGTCCGCCGGAGCCTCCAGGATATCGTCGTACTCGGACAGGCCGGGGATCTGCTGGCGCAGCCATCGTCGGGCCCGGTAGGTAAAGGCTTTCTCCCTGTCCTTCTTCTTTTTCGATCCGAGAAACCTTCGGTCCAGATCGACCAGGAATTCGCCGTCGCGCCGGAATTTGTGCAGCAATGCCTGGTAAAACAGTTCGTCGTCGTTCCTTTGCGCCTCCGCGATCCCGGTTCCGGCCAGCAGGTCCCAATGCTCGCGCCTGAGCGACGGTGCAACCGGGAACACCTGCTTCAGGATTTTCCAGGTCAGCCCGCCCTGAACGTCATTCTCGCTGTCCGGCATGAAAGGCGGTTCCTCCCGTTCGCCCGGCCTGTCCCTCAGATATGCCGGACATTCTCCGGGGCCGGGGCGATTTCCTTGCGCTCCACGCGCTTCACCACTTCGACGATGGCGCGGTTGGCGGGGGTATCGAGGCCGAGGCGGCCCGCATAGTCCACTACCAGGCCGTTGATGAAGTCGATCTCCGTGCGCCGGCCCTTCTGGATGTCCTGGCCCATGGAGGGGCGATCGGTGGCCGAGCGGCCCTGCGCATTGCGCTCCAGCACCGCCTCGATCTCGGTCATCGCCTCGTTGCTGCCTTCCGCCGCTTCCGCGACCCGCTCCGGATCCATGCCGTAGAGCTTCTCCAGGGTAAAGCCGTGGGCGAGGCCGGTGCGGATTGCCTCGCCGGCGATGCGGATGGCGAGGCGGCGGGTGTAGTCGAGCCGGTCAGCCTCAACGCCACCGAGGCCGGTCGCCGCCGACATCGGATTGCGCATGGAGTTGACGACCAGCTTCGACCAGCGCTCGCCCCAGAGGTTCGGGGTCGCAATCGCGCTGTCCACATGGCCCAGCATCTCCGCGACGAGCCGCGCGCGGTCCGTGATCCGGCCGTGCGGTTCGCCCACGCGGAAGACGGTGTGCTGCTCGCCGCCAAGCTGCACATTGCGGCGTACCTCGCCGGGCGCATGCAGCTCGACGGCGATCAGGCTCGCGATCGAGCCCATCGTCTTGCCCCAGCCGACCACGCCGGCCACCCGCTCCTCGTTGATGCCGTTCTGGAGCGAGACGACAAAGCCGTCCGGCGCCAGATATTGCCGGATCATCTCCGTTGCCCAGACCGTGTCGTAGGACTTGGCGCACACGAAGGCGATATCGACCGGGCGCTCGCGCGAGAGCCGTTCCAGCTCAGTGATGTGCCAGGCCTCGACCGGCTGCGTGAAACACTCGGCTTCCGTCACCCCGGTGAGCTTCAGCCCGTCGCGGCGCATGGCGTCCACATGCTCCGGCCAGAAGTCGACCAGGATGGGCGCGTAGCCGGCCCTGGTCAGATGGCCGCCGACATGGGAGCCGACGGCGCCGGCGCAGACAATCGCGATCTTCGGCCCGCCTTCGGGCGCGGTCCTGCTGTTCATGGAAAAACTCCGGAAGTTTGCGGGGGACCCGGCCTCAGGAGGGCCGGTCGCCCTCTATGGTGCAGCGGTGCATGTGGCGGCGGTAGCCGTGATAGTCGTTGAGCGCGAAATGGTGCGTGCAGCGGTTGTCCCAGAGCGCGACCGAGCCCGGCTCCCAGCGGAACCGGCAGGTGAACTCCGGCCGCGCGATATGCTCGCAGAGCCAGTTGATCCAGGGCCGGCTTTCGGCCTCGGTCCAGCCTTCGAAGCGCATCGTGTGGGCGCGGTTGAGATAGAGCGCCTTCTCGCCGGTGTCGGGGTGGGTGCGGACCACCGGATGCCAGGCTTCCAGCGTCTCCTCTTTGTCGAGGCCGATTGCGGTCATCGCGCCCTTGAATTTGACGAATTGGCCGGCCCGCCCGGCCTCCGCATAGCGGATCTTCGCGCTGGAAAGGCCCCGGAGCCCGGCAAGCGCCGCCTTCATGCCGTCCGAGAGCGCGTCATAGGCGAGCTTGGTGTTGGCGAACAGCGTGTCGCCGCCCTGCGGCGGCGTCTCGACGGCGTAGAGCAGGGTGCCGAGCGGCGGCTTCTCCAGATAGGTGGTGTCGGAATGCCAGAGGCCGCCGAAATTGAAGGTCTCGTCCGGCTCCTTGATGACCGGGATCACCTCCGGGCATTCCTCCAGCCCGGCGACGAACGGATAGCGGTTGCAGGGGCCGAAGCGCGCGGCGAAATCGCGCTGCCCCGACGGCGTCAGCTTCTGGCCGCGGAAGAAGATCACCCGGTGTTCGAGGAAAGCGCGGTGGATTTCCGAGAAGACGCTGTTGCCCAGCGGCCCCGCAAGGTCCACGCCTCCGATTTCAGCCCCGAGCGCACCTGCAACCGGCGCAACCTCGATTTCGCGATAGTCCATCGCCTCCCTCCGTGCCGGCGCGAAGCTGGAGCGGGCGATGGGGATCGAACCCACGGCACTCGGCTTGGGAAGCCGATGCTCTACCACTGAGCTACGCCCGCTTCCGCCTGTCATTCTGCCCTGCCCGCCCCGCCTGTCAACCGCGCGGCGGCCGGCAGACGCCGGTGACATGTCATGTTCTGTCATGAGGCGCCTGAGCCTCCCTAGCGTCGCGTCATGAAATGTCATGTTCTGTATGCGTGTGATGCATGTTCCCTAATCCATCCAGGCATAGCGTTCGGCCCATCGGCCTCCCTTCCGCTTGCATTCACCGTCGTTCGGACGCCCGAAGGGCGAGCCTTGCTGCCGGCATCGCCGCCAGGGCGGGGCGGGGGTCGGTTGCGGTCATCGTCTCTCCTTCCCCGACGGGAGCGGGTCCCTTTTCCGCGCGTATCCTGCGCGGGCGCCCCTGCGCGGGCGCGCGTCGGCGCCGGCGCGGTTCGCGCACCTGATTGCGCGCGCGAAGCAGAGGGCGCACTTCTCCTGTCGGCTTCTCACGGGTTTTCAAAAATCGGCGCCGCTCGGCCGCGCGGCAGCCGGGGAGGCGGTTCCGGATTCCGCTTCCCTCGGGGCATTGTAGCACATTCCTACAAATGTCAAGCCTCAGGACAGGAATATTTCATGAAATGCGAACGAATTCCGCCACCGGCCCGCTCCTCATCGTTCCGGACCCGCGCCGGCCTTCAGTGGATGCCCTGCATTTCCGGGATGAATTCCGAGGCGCGCCAGAAGCGGTCGAGGCTGTCGGCATGGACCGCTTCGGCAGCCTCCCCGCCGCCCGGCCCGGGGCGCGGCTCCGGGTCGAAATGGCCCCAGCGGTCCCGGCCGCGCACCAGGGAAGCCGAGAGCCGAACGGGCGTTACATGGCGGACATGGGCCGGGATATAGCTGATGCCGATGCCGATGCGCCGCCGGGTCGAGCGGTTGGGGCCGGAACTGTGCATGGCCATGGTGTGATGGAAGGAGACCTCGCCCGGCGCGAACTCCAGAGGGACTGCACTGCTCTCGTCCACGCCGCGCTCGACGGTCTGGCCGCGCGACAGCATGAGCGTCTCGTCGTCATGGTCGCGGTGTTGCACCTGGCCGTCCCGGTGGGAGCCCGGCAGGAAGCGCAGGCACCCCATCTCCCTGGTCGATTCGGTCAGCGCGACCCAGGCGGTCACCTGTTCCAGCGGTTCGAGGCCGAAATAGGTCCCGTCCTGGTGCCAGGGCACGAAGGACCCGCTGCCGCCTTCCTTGATCCAGACGGTCGTGTGGAACACCAGGATGTCGGGGCCGATAAGGGCTTCCACCATGTCCAGCAACCCCGGATGGCGCACGAGCTCCGCCGCCCAGGGGAACAGCAGGTAGGGCTTGGTCCGGCTCGCCGCCTGGCGCCTGGACGGTTTCGGCCCCGCCTCGATGCAGGACCGTTCGCAGGCCTCGCGGTAGCGTCCCGCCTCGCCGGCCGTCAGCAGAGGCCGGGGATGGAGGAAGCCATTGTCGCGGTACTGGTCGAGGTCGCATTGGGCGATCACGGTTGCAGCCTCTCCCGGATGCCCTTCCCGGCGCAGCGGAGGATGGGGTCGCGCAGGCAACGCTTCCCTGTCAGGCCGCCGCGACGCCTGTTTCGCGCCGGGTCCGGTCGCCGCGCCCGGCCAACAGGCCCGAGACCGAAATGTCCTCATCGAGCGCTTCCCAATGAATGCCGCCGGCGGTGAGTTCATATTGTTGCAGGGCGTCGGCCGGCGCGCCGCAAAGCCGGGGAAACCAGGCGAGCGGCACGCCGAGCACACGGCCGTCGGAGAGCGACACCCACATGGAGTCCCCGTCGAAGGACACGCGTTCAGCCGAAATGGTCATTCCATGCCTTCCGGATCGATCCGGCCCTATCTGACGCCAGGCCGGTCAAGACCCGCAACTCGCGCGCGTTGAAACCGCGACTTTCCACCACACGAACCGTCGGTTCAAGCATAATCTTCGCAGAAGAGAACCCTTTCCGCACATGGACATGCACAGGTTCTCGCGGCGACCCCTCATTGGAGTAAAAGAAGAACTTATTCCCGTCAATACGAAATACAGTCGGCACAGACTACTCCGATTGCCTCATATATCCCGCAGGATTCGCCGTGTTTGCGACTTTCATCTCAACTGTATCGAATGCCGGCAACGGCGCGCAATCGTGAGTTTCAGGAGCGCAGCGCTCCTGCCGCCGGAAGACCGGGCAGTCGGAACGCAACGCGCCGGGCGATCACGGTTGCAGCCTTTCTCTCGTCCACACCCCGTTCTCGGCGCGGCACACGATTCGGTCGTGCAGGCGGTGGTCCCCCCGCCGCCAGAACTCGATGCGCGAGGGCCGGAGCCGGAACCCGCCCCAGAAGACCGGCCGCGGAATGTCGGCCCCGCCGAAGCGCGCCTCCATCTCCGCCACGCGCGCCTCCAGCGCCGGCCGGTCCGCCACGGGCTCCGACTGGCGGGATGCCCAGGCGCCGATCCGGCTGCCGCGTTCGCGGCTTGCGAAATAGGCGTCGGAGACCGCGTCCTCGACGCGCGCAACCCGTCCCTCCACCCGCAATTGCCGATCCAGCACGCGCCAGTGGAAGGTCAGCGCCGCCAGCGGCCGGGCGGCAAGCTCGCGGCCCTTCCGGCTTTCATAGTTCGTGTAGAAGACCAGCCCTTGCGCCTCGACCGCCTTCACCAGCACGATCCGGCAGGACGGCATGCCGTCCGCGCCCACCGTGGCGAGCGCGGCGGCGGTGGCGTCCACCGGCTCGCAGGCCTCGGCTTCCTCGATCCAGCGCCGGACGGCGTGCACCGGGTCGTGCCCGATTTCATCCTCTTCCGCGTCTTGCATCCCTTGACGAACCGCCCCAAGAGCACCTTATTGGAGAGTGGATATCCACAATAGGCCGGCCCGCCGCCGAGGCAAGCGCGCGGTTCCGGCCGGAACCAAGGGGCGGTCTTCCGATGAAACAAATACTCGCCGTTGCGGCAGCCGTCTTCCTGCTGGCCGCCTGCAGCCCCGATCAGGGCCCCAAGCAGACCCTCGGCACCATTATCGGCGGCGTCGGCGGCGCCGTGCTCGGCAATGAGGTCGGCAAGGGCCGCGGGCGCAAGGTGGCGATCGCCACGGGCGCGCTGCTCGGCGCCATGCTCGGCAGCCGGCTGGGCAGGGATCTGGACGAAGCCGATCGGATTACCGCCGAGCGGACGACGCAGGGCGCGCTGGAACGCGGGCGCACCGGCGACAGGTCGGAATGGGAGAACCCGGATAGCGGCAATTCGGGCTGGGTCGTGCCGACGCGCACCTGGCAGGAGGATTCCGGCCGGTATTGCCGCGAGTTCCAGACCGGCATCATCGTCGGCGGCGAGGAGCAGACCGCCTACGGCACGGCCTGCCGCCAGCCGGACGGCAGCTGGAAGATCGTCCAGCCCGCGGCCTGATGCGCGACCCCTATGCGGCTCTCGGTTGCCCGCGCGACGCTGACGCCGGAACGCTGAAGCGGGCCTACCGGCGCATCGTCAAGGAGAACCACCCGGACCGCAATCCGGGCGACGCGAAGGCCGAGGCGCGTTTCAAGGAAGCCGCCGCCGCATGGGACCTGCTGGGCGACCCGGACAAACGCGCCCGCTTCGACCGGGGCGAGATCGACGCCGAGGGCCGCGAGCGCGCGCCCTTCGGCGGGTTCGGCAATTTCGGCGGACAGGGCGGGTTCGACCCCGGAGACCTGTTCGGCGACATCTTCTCCGGCTTCCGCAACCGTCCCAGGCGCGGCGCCGACACGCGCTACCGGGTCCCGGTGCCGTTCATCGACGCGGCCAGGGGCGGCACGGTGCGGCTCACCCTGAAATCCGGGCGGAGCATCGCGCTCAAGGTGCCGCCTGCAACGGAGGACGGCGCGCGGCTCAGGCTTGCCGGGCGCGGCGAACCCGGCCCGTCCGGCGGACCGCCCGGCGATGCGGAGGTCGAGATTTCGGTCGAGCCGCATCCCTGGTTCCGGCGCGAGGGCCTGACGATCCTGGTCGATCTGCCGGTCTCGCTCGCCGAGGCCGTCCGGGGCGGCCGGGTGCGCGCGCCGACCTTGGACGGCCCGGTGACGGTGCGGATCGCGCCGATGACGAGCTCCGGCGCGCGGCTGAGACTGAAGGGCAAGGGCGTGCCCGACCCCGAGGGCGGCCCGCGCGGCGACCAAATCCTGCGCGTGATGATCCAGCTCCCGCGCGACCCCGACCCGGCGCTTGCCGAGGCGGCCGAGGACCGCGCGGACGCGGACCCCCGCGTCGAAGCCGGCATGGCCTGACGCGGGGACGCCGGCTCAGTCGTCGTCCACCTCCGGCATCAGCACGAACTCCGGATAGGCCTCGATGCCGAGTTCGGCGGCGTCCTGGCCGAGCTCCTCGACCGTCTCGGACACGCGCGCGCCCATCGTGTATTTGAGGCCGAGCCAGATGAGCAGCGAGGCGCCGAAGACGAAGGCGCCGACGGCCAGCACGCCGGTGAGCTGGACCAGCACGTCGCCGCCCGCGGCGATGCAGACCGCCAGTGTGCCCCAGACGCCGGCGAAGAGATGCGCCGGGACCGCGCCGACCACATCGTCGATCTTCGCGACCTCTAGGAATTTCAGGCCCGCCGTGGTGACCGCGCCGCCGACCAGGCCGATGACGACCGCCCAGTAATGCTCGACGATGTCCGGCCCGGCGGTGATCGCGACCAGGCCGCCGATGGCGCCGTTCAGGCCCGCCAGCAGGTCGGTGCGCCCGAACAGCGGCCTCGCCAGCGCCAGCGCGGCCAGCACGCCGGCGGCGGCGGCGAGGTTGGTGTTGGCGAGGATGTTGGCGAGCGCGACCGCGTCCGCCGCGCCGCCCAGCGCCAGCTGGGAGCCGCCGTTGAAGCCGAACCAGCCGAGCCAGAGGATGAAGACGCCGAGCGTGACGGCCGGCACGTTCGATGGCGGAGTCGCCCTCGCGGAGCCGTCGGCGCGGAACTTGTGCTTCCGGGGCCCGACGATCACCGCGCCCGCGAGCGCCGCCCAGCCGCCGGTGGAGTGGACGATGGTGGAGCCGGCAAAGTCCTGGAAGCCCAATTCGGCGAGCCAGCCGCCGCCCCAGGTCCAGGCGCCGACGATGGGATAGACGATGGCGGTCAGGATGGCGATGAAGACGAAGAAGGAGGTGAGCTTGACACGCTCGGCCAGCGTGCCGGAGACGATGGAGGCCGTCGTCGCCACGAATACCATCTGGAAGAACCAGTCGGACATGACGGCATAGCCGTTGCCGACCACGGCCTCGGCCGCGCCGGCGTCGCCGCCGAGCAGGGCGATCTCGTCGGCGGACGTGCCGTAGAGGAAGGTGAAGGTCCCGATCCAGCCGCCCTCCTCGACGCCCACATACATGACGTTGTAGCCGAGGAAGTAGAAGGTGAGGCCGGCGATGGAATAGAGGCCGATATTCTTCAGGCAGATGACCGAGGCGTTCTTGGTGCGCACCGAGCCCGATTCGAGCATGGTGAAGCCCGCGCACATCCACATGACGAGCGCGCCCCAGACGAGGAAGGCGAAGCTGTCCAGGACGAATTTCGTCTCGCCCTCGACGGCCGCCCCGGCGGTGACGGGCCAGAGCAGGAAGAAGGCCCCCGTCAGAACGGCAAGCACCGCTGCAATCCGGGACAGGGAGGCAGGTGAGCCGGCGGGCGGCCTTCGTTGCAGGCGAGAGCTGCGGTCGTCATTTGCGTGCGCCATGATTCCTCCCAACGCGACGGACCCCGCCGCCATCGTTCCGCCGGAAAATGCAAGAGCGAGCGTATTATACCCGATTCGCATGCCGTAACCTCCCTGTTCGGTCCTTCGGAATCGGTTGCCGACGGGCTATGGTGCGGTGGCTATGGCGGAGGCGGCGATGACGGAGCGGGCGGCGTTCTACGAGGAGATCGGGGCGCGGAACCTGGCGCCGCTCTGGGAGGTCATGGCCGGGCTGATCACGCCCGAGCCCGCCAGCGCCTGCCGCCCGGCGCTCTGGCGCTGGGACGAGGTGCGCGGCCCGGTCATGGAATCGGGCGGCATCATCAGCGCCGAGGAGGCCGAGCGGCGCGTGCTGGTGCTGGAAAATCCGGGGCTCAGGGGCACCTCGCGCATCACTACCTCGCTCTATGCCGGGCTGCAGCTTGTGCTTCCCGGCGAGGTCGCGCCCGCGCACCGCCACAGCCAGTCGGCGCTGCGTTTCGTGGTGGAGGGTGAAGGCGCCTACACGGCGGTCGAGGGCGAGCGGACGACCATGGCGGAGGGCGATTTCGTCATCACGCCCCACTGGACCTGGCACGACCACGGCAACGACTCCGACCGGGCGATGATCTGGCTGGACGGGCTCGATATCCCGATGGTGCAGTTCTTCGACGCCTCCTTCGCCGAACGGCTCGGCGACGACCGCCAGCCGCTCTCGCGCCCCGAGGGCGACAGCCTCGCCCGCTACGGCCAGGGGCTGCTGCCGGTGGACCACGAGCCGGGCTCGCTGGCCTCGCCGGTGTTCAACTACCCCTATGCCCGCTCGCGCGAAGCGCTGGAGGCGATGCGCCGGCAGGAGGCCTGGGACCCCTGCCACGGCCTGAAGCTGCGCTACGCCAACCCGGTGGACGGCGGCTACGCCATGCCCACCATCGCCGCGCATCTGCAATTGCTGCCGGCCGGCTTCGAGACCGCAAGCTACCGCGCGACCGATGCGGCGGTGTTCGCCGTGGTCGAGGGAAGCGGCAAGACCCGCATCGGCGATGAGGCGGTGTTCTCCTGGGGGCCGCGCGACATTTTCGTTGCGCCGAGCTGGCACGGCGTGAGGCACAGCGCCGCCGAGGACGCCGTGCTGTTCAGCTTCTCGGACCGCGTCGTGCAGGAAAAGCTCGGCCTCTGGCGCGAGGACCGCGGCAACGCCTGAGCGGGGGACGGAGGATGACCGAACTCGACACGGGCCTGACGGCCTGGCAGATGACGAGCAACCACAACCGGATGATCGAGTTGCAGGCCAACCGCTCGCCGGCGCGCGAGGGGCCGGTCGAGATCGCCTATTTCGGCAGCTCCGCCTTCCGGATCACCTCGCCGAAGGGGGTGAGCGTCATGGTCGATCCCTGGCGCAACCACCCCTCGCGCCGCTGGGACTGGTATTTCCGCGACTTCCCGGTGACGGCAGTGGATATCGGCGCGTCCACCCACGCGCATTTCGACCACGACGCGCTGCACCGGCTGGACGCGCATGTGCTGCTCGACCGGCCGATCGGGCGCTACGAGTTCGCCGATATCGCCATTCGCGGCATTGCCGACAAGCACGCCACCGACTCGAGCGCCGCGCTCTACGACTTCAAGAAGATCCACCGGGCGTTCGGCGGCGCGAACATCGAGCCGCCGGATAACCCGCGCTCCTGGGACAACTGCCTCATCACGGTCGAGACCGGGGGGCTGCGCATCCTCCACTGGGGCGACAACCGCCACAACCCGCCGCCTGAGGTCTGGGAGGCGCTCGGGCGCATCGACATAGCCCTCCTGCCCGTGGACGGCTCGCAGCATGTCATGGGCTTCGCCATGGTGGAGCACATCATCGAGACGCTCCGGCCCCGTGTCGTCATCCCGCACCACTACTACATCTGGGACGTGGTGCAGCGGCAGAGCACGCTGCAATCCGCCGAGCCCTGGGTGGACGGGCGCGCCCGCGCGGAAAAGCTCGACGGCCCGAGCCGGCGCTATGCGGCGGCGGACATTCGCGGCCTCGACCGGGCGGTCCACTTCTTCGGCGACCATGTGGTCTTCGACCGGGAGGCCTGGCACCGCGACGGCGGCTGAGGCGGCAGTATCCGCGTCAGATCGGCGGCACGCCCAGCATGTCGAGCAGCCGGCGCACCTCGTTGCGCCCGGCCACATGGCTCATGGAGAGTGCGCGTTCGATGCCCGGCTGGCGCAGGTCCATCAGCCCGAGCCCGTCCGGGAACATCTCGCGGAAGATCGTGCGCTCGCCGAAGCCGGGCGCGATGTCGAAGGCGAAGCGCCTGGCGAGGTCCTGCAGAAGGCTGCGGACTTCGCGCGTATTGTGCGAATCGACCTGACGCACCCGGTTCAGCATCACGATCCAGTCGAGCGCCTTGCGGCCCGCCCCGGCGCGCACCATGCGCTGCTTCCAGACCAGTTCGGCATAGACGCCCGGCCGCGCCGAGGAGCGGGCGCCGGGGTCCAGCCGCCCGATCAGGTCCAGATCGACATGGCTGTCGTTGAGCGGCGTGATGAGCACATCCGCATGGGCATGGGCGCGCTGGGCGGCCGGGTCGGGCCGGCCCGGGGTGTCGACCACCACGGCATCGCGGCGCGCGGCGAGTGCCTCCAGCGCCTCGTCCAGCACCTCCGGCCCGTCGGCGATCTCGACCTCCGGCAGCGGCAGCGCGGTTCCGGTGCGTTCCGCATAGGCGCGGCGGTTCTCGACCTGGCGCGAAAGCGTCGCCTGGCGCGGGTCGAGGTCGATGCAGCCGACGGATTTGCCGGCGCGCAGCAGGCCGACGACGAGATTGAACGCCACCGTGGACTTGCCGGTGCCGCCCTTCTCGTTGCCGAGGACATAGATACGAGTTTCGGTCATTTCGGGCCGTTTCATGCTACATGCAGGCCCATGGCCGCAAGAGCCGGAGGCAAGGAAATGCGGATAGGCATCATCGGAGCCGGCGGGCGCATGGGCGGGCTGCTGGTGGAACTCGTGCGCGCGGCGGATGACCTGGAGCTCGCCGCGGCCTGCGAGGCGCCGGGCCATCCCGCGCTCGGGCGCGACCTCGGCGGGGGCGTCGCCATAGGGGATGACGCGGCGGCGGTGTTCGAGGCGGCCGACGCGGCGATCGAATTCACCCTGCCCGGCCCGACCGTCGAGCATGTCGCGATGGCGGCCGCGGCCGGCACGCGCCATGTCATCGGCACCACCGGCCTCGACGCCGGGCAGGAGGCGGCGCTCGCCAAGGCGGCGGAGGCCCTGCCGATCGTCTATGCGCCCAATATGAGCGTGACCGTGAACGCGCTGTTCGCAACCGTCGAGCGCATGGCGGGCCTGCTTGGCGAGGAATATGACATCGAAATCTTCGAGATCCACCACAAGCACAAGGTCGATGCGCCCTCAGGCACGGCCGTCGGCCTCGGCCGGGCGGCGGCGGCCGGGCGCGGCACCGATCTGGACGGGGTCGCGCAATGGAGCCGCGAGGGCCACACCGGCGCGCGGCGCGCGGGCGATATCGGCTTCGCCACCCTGCGCGGCGGCAATGTGGTGGGCGAGCACACGGTCATGTTCGTCGCCGAGGGCGAGCGGCTCGAATTGACCCATCGCTGCATGGACCGCTCGCTGTTCGCGCGCGGCGCGCTCCGCGCGGTGCGCTGGTCGGCGGGCAAGCCCCCCGGCCTCTACTCCATGCGCGACATTCTGGGCCTCTGATCCGGGAGGACCGCGGCAACCGGCATAGACATGGCGGGCAGGACGAGCAGACGCAGAAGGGACATCAACACCTGGCCGGGCTTCGTGGACGCGCTGGCGAGCCTGCTGATGGTCGTCGTCTTCCTGGTCATGGTCTTCGTTCTGGCGCAGTTCTTCCTGAACGAGGCGCTCTCTGGGCGCGACGAGGCGCTGTCGCGGTTGAACCGCGAGCTCGCCGAGCTCGCCGAGATGCTGGCGCTCGAGCAGACGACCAGTGCCGACCTGCGCGACGACCTCGAGGCGCTGACGGCCGAGCTTCGCATCGTCACCGAGGCGCGCGACGACTATGCGGGCCGGCTGGAGACGATGACGGCCGAAGCCGAGCAGGCCGCCGGCACCGTCCTGCTGCTGCGCGACGATTTCGCGAGGCTGACGGACAGCGCGGCCGCCGACCGGGACAGGCTGCAAATCCAGGCAAGCGAAATCGAGCGCCTGGAGCGCAACCTGATCGCGCTCCAGCGCAGCCGGGATGCGCTGGAGGCGGCGCTCTCCGACTCGCGGCAGCAGAAGAGCGACGCCGACAGGGCGCTTGAAGAAGCGCGCCGCCTGCTGGCCGCCAATCTCGAACGGCTCGCCGCGCGCGAGCGGGCGGCCGACGCCCTCAAGGCCCGGATCGAGGCGGTGCAGCAGGAGTCCGCCAGCCGCGCCGGGGAGGTCGCGCGCCTCGACGCCGCCCTGCTGGCGAGCCGGGAGGAGACGGCCGCGCAGGCGGAGAAGCTGGCGGAGCTCAACCGGATGGTTCGCGGCCTCTTGGCGGCGCGCGCGGCGCTGGAGGACGACCTGGCCGCTCTCCGGACCGAAGGCGACGCGCAGGCTGCCGAGGCGGAACGGCTCAGGGCCGCGCTGGGCGAGGCCCGCCGCGCGCTCGCCCAGGCGAATGACGAGGCGGCGCGGCTGAAAACGGCACTGGCGGAGAAGACGGAGACGGCGGCCGCCGACATCGCCGCGCTGGAGAAGGCGCTGGCGGCGGCGGAAATCGAAATCGGCCGCCTCACCGGCCGGCTGGTGGAAGCCGAAGCGGGACAGGAGGCCGGGCAGCAGGAAATCGCGCGGCTTGAGGCGGCGCGCGCCAAAGAGGCCGATGCGGCGAAATCCGACATTGCCGGGCTGGAGCGCGCGCTGGCGGCGGCGGAAGCGGAAATCGACCGCCTCGCCAGACGGCTGAAGGAGACCGAGGCGGGCCGGCTTGCCGAGGCGGATGCCGCGCGCTCGGAGATGGCGGCAGCCGAGGACGAAATCGCGCGCCTTTCCCGGCAATTGGCGGAAGCCGAAGCCGACCGGAACGCCGGGCGGGAAGAGATTGCGCAACTGGAAACGGCGCGCGCCGGAGAGGCCCGGGCGGCGCAGGCGCGGATCGCGGCTTTGGAACAGGCGCTGGCCGGCGCGCAGCAGGAGATCGGGCGGCTGGCGGCGCGGCTTGCCGATATCGAGGGCCGGCGGCTTGCAGGGCAGGACGAAATCGCCCGGCTGGAAGCCGCGCGCGCCGGGGAAGCGGAGGCGGCGCGGGCCCGGATTGCGACCCTGGAGCAGGCTCTGGCCGGGGCGCTGGAGGAAATCGACCGTCTTGGCGCGGCGCTCGCCGAAACCGAGGACCGGCGTCTCGCGGCACGGCAGGAAATCGGCCGGCTGGAAGCCGCTCGGACTGCGGAGGCTGAGACCGCGCGCGCGGACATCGCGGTGCTGGAACGGGCGCTGGAGGGGGAACGGGAGAACGCCGCCTCCCTTTCGGCCCGGCTCGCCGATACGGAAAGCCGGCGGGCGGCCGCGGTGGACGAAATCGCCAAGCTCAGGCAGGCGCTCGACGAGACGTCGGAAACGGCGGCGGCGCTGGAGCGGGCGCTGGCCGATGCCAGGACGGAAGCGGCGTCCCTCTCCGCACGGCTCGGCGACACCGAGACCCGGCGCGCGGCGGGGGCGGAGGAAATCACGCGGCTGAGGCAGGCCCTGGAAGCGGAAACCGGGACGGCGGCGGTGCTGGAGCGGTCGTTGGCCGAAGCCAGAACGGAAGCGGCGTCCCTCTCCGTGCAATTGGGGGATACGGAGAGCCGGCGAGCGGCCGGGGAGGATGAAATCGCTCGCCTCGAACGGGTGCTGGAGGAGGAGTCCGGGACGGCGGCATCGCGCATCGCGGCATTGGAACAGGCGCTGGCGGCGGCCGAGGCAAGGGCGGAGGGCCTTGCCGGGCGCCTCGCCGAAGCCGAAGCCGGGCTGACAGCCGGCGAGCGGGAGATCGCAGGCCTGAAGCGGACGCTTGCCGACGACGCGGAAACCGCCCGCGCGATGATCGTCGGCCTGGAAGACGCGCTGGCGGCGGCGAAGGAGGAGATCGACTCCCTCGCGAGCCGGATCGTCGATATGGACATCGCCCGTCTTGCCCGGCAGCAGCGGATCGACGCGCTGACCGAAGCGCTTGCCAACGCCGAGGCGAGGGCCGTTGCCCTGGCCGAAAGCCTGAAGCAGGCCGAGGCCGGCCATGCTGCCGGGCGGGAAGAAATCAGGCGGCTGGAATCGGATACAGCCCGGTTCGAGGAAACGGCGAACCGGCAGCTTGCCGCGCTGCGGCAGGCGCTCGCGGAAGCGAGGGCGGAGGCCGCCGCCCGCGCCCGGCTGCTCGAAAGCGCGGAGGCTGAGCGTGACGCGCAAGCCGCGGAAGCCGTGAGGCTCCGGGAAGCGCTCGCGGCGGCGGAAGCGAACGCAGCCTCGCTTGCGGAGCGGCTGGCGGCCGCGGAACGCGGGCGGGATGTGCAGCGCAATGAAGCCGCCCGGCTGGAGGCGGCGCTTGCCGAAGCGGCCGGGGAACGGGAGGCGGGCCTGCGTGTCGCGGAAAGCCGGCTGGAGGAAGCGCTCGCAAGCGCCGCGCGGCTCCGCGAGCAGCTCGACCTCACGCGCCGGCGCCTCGCCGAAGCCCGCGAGGAACTGCAATTGCGGCGCGGCGTTGCGGTGCGCGGCGAGACCGGCCCGGCGGATGCGGTGGACCGGGCCCTCTACGAGGCGGCGGAAACCCGTGTGATGCAGCTCGCGGTCGAGAACACCCGCCTCCGGGACCAGCTGGCCGACCTGGACGCCGTCGGGCGGGAGAGCGAGGACCGCCTTGCCGCGCTGCGCCGGCGGATCGACGAGCAGATCGGGGAAATCGAGCGGCTGGAGGCGCTTCGCCGGGCGCTCGAGGCGGCGAGGGAGAAGCTCGAGGCGGAGAAGGCCGAACAGGTGGACCGCCTGGCGTATCTGAGGACGCAGGCCGAGAAGGCCGAGGCCGAATCGCGGCTGGCGAAAGCCCAAGTCGCCCGGCTGGCCGCCAATATCCGGGCGCTCAAGGAGCAGGTGAAGCGGCTCAACGCGGCGCTGGAGGCTTCGGAGGCGAAGGCCGAGGGAGCGGAGACGCTGGTTCTCGACGCGCGGCTCAACAGCGCGCTGGTGCGCAAGATCGACGAGATGCGCCGCTTCCGCTCGGAATTCGTCGGCAAGCTGCGCGAGGCGCTGGCGGGCCAGGACCTGGTGCGGACCCAGGACGATCGCTTCTACCTGCCGGCCGAAGTGCTGTTCCTGAGCGGCTCGGCCGATCTCGACAAGGACGGACAGCAGCATGTGCGCCGCATCGGCAGGGCCCTGACCGATGTGGCGGCGCGCATCCCGGAAGACCTCGACTGGGTGCTGCGCGTGGACGGCCACACCGACCGGCAACGGCTTCGCGACAGGTCCCGCTACAAGACCAATTGGGAACTGTCGGTGGCGCGGGCGGTTGCCGTGGTCAGGCTGCTGGTCGAGGCCGGCGTGCCCGCCGAGCGGCTAGCCGCCACCGGCTTCGGCGAATTCCACCCTCTCGACCCGGCGGATACCCGGGACGCCTACCGGCGCAACCGGCGCATCGAGTTTTCGCTGACCCGGAAGTGACTCCGCTCAGGCCGCGGACCGGCGCAATTTCGGGCGCACGCCCAGCATGTGGCAGACCGCCCGGGTGAGCTCCGGCCGGTTGAGCGTGTAGAAATGGAGGCTTCCCACGCCCTCGGCCTCCAGGCGCCGGCACTGTTCGACCGCGACCGTGGCCGCGACCATGCGCCGGGTCTCCGGGTCGTCCTCGAGGCCCTCGAACTGGGCTTCGAGCCAGGCCGGCACCCGCGTTCCGCAAAGCGCGGCGAACCGCTTCGCCTGGGTGAAATTGCCGATCGGCAGGATGCCCGGAACGATCTCGCAATCGATCCCGGCCTTGCCGCACCTGTCCCGGAACCGGAGAAAACAATCGGTCTCGAAGAAAAACTGCGTGATCGCGCGCGCCGCTCCCGCGTCCAGCTTGCGCTTCAGATAGTCGATTTCGAACGCCGGGTCCGGTGCATCGGGATGGCCCTCCGGATAGGCGGAGACGCTGATTTCGAAATCGTGCAGGCGGCGCAGACCGGCGACAAGGTCCAGAGCATAGGCATAGCCGCCGGGATGCGGCCTGTAGCGCTCGCCGATGCCGGACGGCGGGTCGCCGCGCAGAGCCACGATATGGCGAAGGCCCGCCTGCCAGTAAGCGCGGGCCGTGTCGTCGATCTCCTCCCGCGACGCGCCAGCGCATGTCAGATGCGCGGCCACGGCGAGCCTCGTCTCGCGGGCGATACGGGCCGCAACGGCCGCCGTGCGCCCACGCGCGCTTTCTCCCGCCCCGCCTCCGGCACCGCAGGTGACCGACACGAAACGGGGCCCGAGCGGCGCCAGGCCATTCAATGCGCGCCTGAGGCCGCCCTCACCCGCCGCCGTCTTGGGCGGAAAGAACTCGAAGGAAACGGCGAGCGTCACGGGACGGCCTCCGGGCGACGCCCGGCGGTCGGCGGAAGGGGAATGGCGGCGGGCTGCAGCATGATGCCGGCTCCTTATAGGGGCGCCTGCCCGCCCTGTCACCTTTGGCCGCATGCCGCGTGTTTGCGGTCCCGGAGTTGTATGCTAACCACTCGCGGGAAACGCCCGGAGAGTTCGGAAACGCAGATGCGAAAAGGGTTCGAAATCAGACCCCGCACATCCTGCCCTCCGGTCGCCAGCGGGTGCCCCGCTGCCGTGGGCCGGTTGCCGGGCGTTGCGGCGGCTTTTCTTCTGGTTTTTCTCCTTGCTCTCGCCGCGCCGCTGCCTTCGAGCGCCGGCGAGGAACCGAAGGACATTTCCTACGGCGACCCGCTGGAGCCGCTGAACCGGATCGTCTTCGCCGTCAACGAGATGCTCGACACGATCGTCCTGCGCCCCGCCGCTTTCGTGTACGGCAAGGTCATGCCCGCCCCGGTGAAGCGCGGCGTCCGCAATGTGATCCGCCACCTGTCGCTCCCGTTCACATTCGTCAACGACGTCGCCCAGGGCGAATGGGAGCGCTCCGGCGACACCGCCCAGCGCTTCCTCCTCAATACTATGATCGGGTTCGTCGGCCTCGTCGATGTCGCCGAGGATCACGGCCTGCCCCACCGCAGCACGGACTTCGGAAGCACGCTGGCGTCATGGGGCGTCGGCGAAGGACCGTATCTGGTCTTGCCGCTCGCGGGCCCCTCCAATGTCCGGGACGGCGCCGGCCTCATCGTTCAAAGCGTTGCAGACCCGGTCGATATCGCCTTTCGCCGGGCCGACCTCGACCATATGCCGCTGGTGCGCGCGGGCGTGGCGACGATCGATTTCCGGCACCGCAACCTGGATACGCTGGACGATTTCAAGGCGAACACGCTCGACTACTACGCCTTCATCCGCACGCTTTACCGCCAGCGCCGGGCCTTCGAGATCGATGGCGGACAGGAGATGTATCTCCGCGGCAAGCAGGACGGCGAGGACGAGGAATATGCCTATCCGCCGCCGCGGCCCGACTTCAGCCGCGGCGCGCCGCCCGTCGAGACCCGGCCGGCCCAGTGAAACCGGGAGCTTCCGCCATGCGTCCGTGGTTCCTTGCCCTTTTCCTGCCCGCCCTTCTCCTTGTCGTTGCAGATCCGGCAAGGGCGGATGAAGGCGCCGGCGGCTTTATCCGGGAGCTTTCAGCCAATGTGCTTCCGCAACTGACCGACCCCGCGACGCCGGTTGACGAGCGTCGCGCCCGCTTCCGCGAGGTCTTGAGTCGGGATTTCGATCTGGACAAGATCGGCAAGCTGGTGTTGGGGCGGCATTGGCGCCGGGCCAAGCCCGCGCAGCGGGCGGATTTCAGGGGGCTGCTGGAAAACTACCTGTCAGGCCTCTACACGAACCGCTTCGAGGACCTGGCGGGTTTGCAGATCGAGGTGGACGGGGTCCGCGACTTCGAGGGCTGGTCCATGGTCTATACGACGGCGACGCGCCCCGAGGGCAAGCCGCCCGTCCTGCTGGACTGGCGGGTGGACCGCAAGGACGGC
Source organism: Alphaproteobacteria bacterium (assembly GCA_026706245.1). Taxonomy (GTDB): domain Bacteria; phylum Pseudomonadota; class Alphaproteobacteria; order Bin95; family Bin95; genus Bin95. Next base: position 30,573 of record JAPOZD010000219.1, on the reverse strand, counting down.
GGCTATGCAATCACCGACCTCGTGATCGAAGGCGTGAGCATGGTCATCGCCCAGCGCGAGGAGTTCTCCGCGATCGTGCTCGAATCCGGCGGCCTCGACGGACTGCTGCTCAGGCTCCGTGCAAGAATCGCGGGCTAGCCCGCATTTCTCACGAAGGTCATGGTCTGCGCGGCGCTGTGGGGCCGGCAGGGAAGGAGGGTCGCGCAGCGCGATGCGGGGCATCGGGCAAGCGGCTCGACACACCATGCCGGCCCCACAGCGCCGCCCTCCGGGTCGCGCCCCAGGCGTCCGCCCGCGGCGTCGCGGGCCTCAACCGTAGCCCTGCTACGCTTTTCGGCCCACTCCTTGCGGAGCGGACACCTGGACGCGACGCAGGCCGCGACCTTCGTGAGAAATGCGGGCTAACGCCTCAGGCGGTCCAGCAGGTCGTCGAGCTGCTCCAGATTGCGGTAGTGCAGAGTGAGGCTGCCGCCCTCGCCTCTTTGCGTCAGCGACACTCTGAGGCCGAGCGAGCCGGCGAGTTCGCCCTCCAGCGCCAGCGCGTCCTCGTCCCTCGCCGCCGCCGGCCTGCCGCGCCCGCTCTGCCGCTCGCGGACGAGACGCTCGACGCGGCGCACGCTCAGCCCGTCCGCGGCGATCCGGTGCGACAGGGCGACGGGATCCGGGTCGGCGAGCAGGGCGCGGGCATGGCCGGCGGAAAGCGAGCCGTCATCGACAAGATTGCGCACAGGCTCCGGCAACGAAAGCAGCCTGAGCGTGTTGGCGATATGCGGCCGGCTGCGGCCCACCACGGTCGAGAGCCGTTCCTGCGTGCAGCCGAATTCCTCCAGCAGCCGCCTGTAGCCCTCGGCTTCCTCGATGGGTGAAAGGGCGTTGCGCTGGATGTTCTCGGCAAGCGCCGCCTCCATCGCGGTCCGGTCGTCGAGCTCGCGCACGGTGACCGGCACCTCCGCGAGCCCGGCGCGGGTGGCGGCCAGCCAGCGCCGCTCACCGGCGACGATCTCGTAATGGCCCGGCTTTTTCGCCTGCGGCCGCACCAGGATTGGCTGCAGCACGCCCTGTTCGCGGATCGACTGCGCAAGCGCATCCAGCGCCTCCTCGCCGAACTGCCGCCGGGGCTGGAAGCGGCCGGGCGCCAGCCGGTCGACCGGGACCGCGCGGGCGCCGGCCGGCTGGTCCCGGTCCGGGACCGGAGTCTCCGGGATCAGCGTCGAAAGGCCGCCGCCGAGACGGGCCGGTCTGTCGCTGCTCATGGGGCGCCCTCCTCCCGGCGCAGGAACTCGCCCGCGAAGCGGATATAGGCCTGCGAGCCGCTGGCCCTCATATCGTAAACGATGACGGGCTTGCCATGCGAGGGCGCTTCCGACACGCGCACATTGCGCGGGATGACGGTGTCGTAAACCAGGCGGCCGAATTCGCCGTGGCCGCGCACATCGGCCTCGACCTCGGCGGAGAGCCGGTTGCGGCGGTCGGACATGGTGAGCAGGATGCCCGCCCAGGAAAGGCCGGGATTGAGCGCGGCGCGCACCGCCTCGACGGTCTGCCTGAGCAGGACGAGGCCCTCGAGCGCCAGGAACTCGGTCTGGAGCGGCACCAGCACCCGCCGGGCGGCGGTCAGCGCGTTGACGGTGAGCAGGCCGAGCGAGGGCGGGCAGTCGATCAGCACATAGTCGTAGCGCCCGGTCGCGCCCCCGAGTGCGTCGCGCAGCCTCGTCTCCCGCCGGGGCGTGTCCGCCAGCTCGATTTCCGCGCCGAACAGTTGCGCCGTGGACGGCACGATGTCGAAGCCGGCGAGCCCTGTCGCCATGGCGGCATCGTCGAGGCGGGCGCCCGCCAGCATGAGATCCCATGCGCCGAGCCGCCGCCGGTCCGGGGCGATGCCGAGGCCCGTGCTGGCATTGCCCTGGGGATCGAGGTCCACCACCAGCGCCCGGCGGCCGGTCGCCGCGAGTGCCGTTGCGAGATTGACGGCGGTGGTCGTCTTGGCGACGCCGCCCTTCTGGTTGACGACGGCGTGGATGCGCGCGCCGTCAGGCGGCATGGGAGACTCCCCGGAGTTCGAGGACCACGCCCTCCGGCGCGCTCAGGCTTGGATGGCGGCAGACCGTCATCCGCCAGCGGGCGCGGGCGGCCTCGATCTCTTCCCCGGCGCGCGCGCCCTTGAGAAAAAGGCAGACGCCGCCCGGAGCCAGAAGCGGCAGGGCCAGGCCAAGCAGTCGGTCGAGCGGCGCGCAGGCCCGCGCGGCGACGACATCGGCCTTGAGGGCGAGGCTTTCGGCGCGGGCATTATGCACCGCGGCCGGGGCTGCCGTCTCGCGCACCGCCTCGGCAAGGAAGGCCGCCTTGCGCGCATCGCTCTCGATGAGATCGACCGGCCCGCCGCGCATGATGGCCAGCACCAGACCCGGAAAGCCGGCGCCCGTGCCGAGGTCCGCCAGCCGCGCGCCGGCGGGAACGAGGGGCGCAAGCTGGGCGCTGTCCAGAACATGCCGGCGCCAGGGATCCGCGAGGGTGGCCGCTCCGACCAGATTGATGCGCTTCTGCCAGCGGGCCAGCAATTTCAGGTGCCGGGCGAGTCGGGCCAATGTTTCACGTGAAACACCGGTCATGCGCGCGAAGTCCTCAGGCGCGAGCGCGCTGGACATGCCGCAGCAGCAGGGTGACGGCGGCGGGCGTGATCCCCGGCATCCGCCCGGCCGCGCCGAGCGTCGCGGGCCTGGCGGCGGCCAGCTTCTCCCGCGCCTCGCTGGAAAGGCCGTGGACGGCCCCGTAATCCAGGCTCTCGGGAAGACTGAGCGCCTCGTCCTTGCGATAGGCGCGGATATCGGCCGCCTGCCGGGCGAGATAGGCGGCGTAACCGGCCTCTATGGAAAGCTGTTCGGCGATCCCGGCGGGAATGTCCGCTAGTTCCGGCCAGGCCGCGGCGAGCCGCGCCCAGTCCACATCGCGGTAACCGAGCAGGTCGAAGGCGCTGCGGCGTCGCCCGTCGGCATTCACCCGGAAGCCCAGCGCCGCGAGCGCCGCGGGCGAGCCGCCGAGGCGCCGGACCCGCGCCCCGGCCTCCGCCAGCGCCTGGCGCCGCGCCTCGAACCGTCGTGCGCGCTCCGCCCCCACGCAGCCGAGCGCGATGCCGCGCCCGGTCAGGCGCAAGTCCGCATTGTCCGCGCGGAGCGAGAGGCGGTATTCGGCGCGCGAGGTGAACATGCGGTAGGGCTCGTCCGCGCCGCGCGTCACAAGGTCGTCGATCAGCACGCCGATATAGGCTTCGGCCCGGTCGAACACGGCCTCCGCGCCGGCGGCGTTGAGCCCGGCCGCCAGGCCCTGCGCGGCGGCCTCCTCATAGCCGGTGGTGCCGTTGATCTGACCGGCGAGATAGAGGCCCGGCACCGCCCGGAGCTCCAGGGTCGGGCGGAGCGCGCGCGGGTCCACAAAATCATATTCGATGGCGTAGCCCGGCCGCAGCATGACCGCCTCTTCGAGTCCGGGAATCGTCCTCAGCATGGCGCGCTGGACCGTTTCGGGCAGCGCCGTCGAGATGCCGTTCGGATAGACCGTCGGGTCGTCCAGCCCCTCCGGCTCCAGGAAGATGCGGTGTCCGGCCCTGTCCGGGAAGCGCACCACCTTGTCCTCGATGGAGGGACAATAGCGCGGCCCCGCGCCCCCGATCCGTCCGGCATAGACGGCCGTTTCGCCGAGATTGGCGCGCACCAGCGCGTGCGTTTCCGGCGTCGTCGCGGTCACATGGCAGACCGTCTGCGGCACGGTTATGCGGTCGGTCATGGCGGAGAACGGCGCCGGCGGGTCGTCGCCCTGCTGCTCCTCCAGCCGTCCGAAGGCGATGCTGCGCCCGTCGAGGCGCGGCGGCGTGCCGGTCTTGAGGCGGCCCATCGGCAGGCAGAGCCGCTCCAGCCTGCGGGCGAGGCCGATGGCCGGCGCGTCGCCCACCCGGCCGGCAGGCCGCGTTTCCCGGCCGATATGGATCATGCCGCGCAGGAAGGTGCCGGTGGTCAGCACGACGGCCCCCGCGGCAAGCGTCTCCCCGCCGGCAAGCGTCACGCCCGCGATCCGCCCCTGGCGGTCCAGAACTAGGTCCTCCACCGCGCCCGCGCGCAGCTCCAGGCCGGGCTGCTCCTCCAGCAGGGCCTGCACCGCGCGGCGGTAGAGCCTGCGGTCGGCCTGGGCGCGCGGCCCCTGCACGGCCGGGCCCTTGCTGCGGTTGAGCATGCGGAACTGGATGCCGGCCCGGTCGATGGCGCGGCCCATGATGCCATCCAGCGCATCGATCTCGCGCACCAGATGGCCCTTGCCGAGCCCGCCGATGGCCGGGTTGCAGGACATCTCGCCGATGGTGTCGAGCTTGTGGGTGACCAGCAGCGTCCGCGCCCCTCTCCGCGCCGCCGCCGCCGCCGCCTCGCAGCCCGCATGGCCGCCGCCGACCACGATGACATCGAACCCGCCCATGGCCGGGTCCCATAGGACGATGCGCGGCGCGGGGCAAGTCCGGCGCACGCCGCTGACGCCGTGTTTCACGTGAAACATTTGCGTGTCAAGCGGCCCTCACGCCCCCGCCAGCACCAGCAGGACCGCCAGTTCCGTTGTCTGCTGGACGACGCCGAGCGTGTCGCCGGTATGGCCGCCGAAGCGTTTGGCGGTCCACCATCCCGCGGCGAAGGCTGCGAGCGCGGCCGCCGGGACCGCCGGCCAACCGAGCAGGATGCCGATACCCGCCGCGAGCAGAAGCGCGGCGATGGCGGAGGTCGGCCCGGCCTCGGCAGCCAGACCGTCCGTGCGGGCCGGCGGCGTCCAGGCCATCGCACCCGCCACCGCGCCGCGCGCGAGCGCATGCGCCGCGAGCGCCGCAACCGGCCCCGCCGCCGCCAGCGCCAGCGCCCGCATCGGCACGGTGAGCGCCAGCGCGAGCACGCCGAAGGCGCCGGTGCGGGAATCCCGCATGGCTTCCAGCGCCTGCCGCCGGTCCCGGACGCCGAGGCCGTCCGCAGTGTCGGCCAGACCATCCTCATGCAGCCCGCCGGTGACCGCGATGCCGGCGCCGACGGCGAGGAATCCCGCCAATTCCGCTGGCAGTCCGGCCTCCCGCGCCGCCAGGAACACAAGCGCCACTGAACCGCCAACCGCCAGCCCCACCAGCGGGAAGCACCAGGCCGCCTCGCCGAGCGGCCGCGGCTCCGGCCGGCCGACGGGCAGCACGGTCAGGAACTGAAAGGCCCGCCGCATGTCGTCGAGGGCGCGCATGGACTTCCTCTGGCGAATCCGCGATAGACCGCCAGCATGGCCGAAACCGACCCTGCCGTCTCGCCCAACGAGACCAACCCGACCGTCTCGCTGGCCGAGATCGCCGAAACGCTCGCGCACCTGCCCGGCCCCGACGAGGCGGCGCGGGAGGCGGCGCGCGCGCGGGACGCCCTGTTGACCAAGCCGCCGGGCGCGCTGGGGCGGCTGGAGGAACTGGCGGCATGGCTCGCCGCGTGGCAGGGCCGCCATCCGCCGCGCCTTGAGCGAGCGCGCGTCGCGGTCTTCGCCGGCAATCACGGCGTCGCCCGGCGCGGCGTCTCGGCCTGGCCGGCTTCGGTGACGGCCGAAATGGTGCAGAACTTCATCGCCGGCGGCGCGGCGGTGAACGCCATCTGCGGCGCGCTGGATGCCGAACTCCGGGTCTATGAGCTCTCGCTGGAGACGCCGACAGCGGATTTCACAGAGGCGCCCGCCATGACGGATGAGGAATGCGCGCGCGCCGTCGCCTACGGCATGATGGCCGTCGAGCCCGGCATCGATGCGCTCGCGGTCGGCGAGATGGGCATCGCCAACACCACCTCGGCCGCCGCCATCGCGCTTGCGCTGCACGGGGGCCGGGCGGAGGACTGGACCGGGCCGGGCACGGGCGTTTCCGGAGCGCGCCTCGAAGCAAAGATCGAAACCGTCCACCTGGGCGCAGACCGGCACGGAGGCCGGCCGCCGCTGGAGGTGCTGCGCCGGCTCGGCGGCTTCGAGACCGCCGCCATGTTCGGCGCGCTGGTGGCGGCGCGCATGGGCCGCGTGCCGGTGCTGCTGGACGGCTACGGCGCCGCGGCCGCGGCGGCCGTGCTGCATGCGCTCGACCCGGCCGGCCTCGACCACTGCCAAGCCGGGCACCTCTCGGCCGAACCGGCCCATGCGCGGCTGCTGGCGCTCTGGGGCAAGAAGCCGTTGCTCGACCTTGGAATGCGGCTCGGCGAGGGTTCCGGCGCGGCTCTGGCGCTTGCGCTCCTCAAGGCCGCCGCCGCGTGCCATGCAGAGATGGCCACCTTCGCGAGCGCCAATGTCTCCGGCCCGGAAACCCGGCCGGCAGGCCGATAGTCCGGGAAGGGGCCTACAGCACCGGCACGCCGAACAAGGCGGCGTGGAAATATGCCAGGAGGCCGGCGACGACGAGTCCCGCGACCAGGGCCGCCGCATCCATCGCGAGGCGCGGCGGCTTGTCGGCGGGGGGCCGCTTGCCGCGCGCCACCGCGCTTGCCGCCGCCACCACGGAGAATCCTGCAAGGCCCCCGAAGAGCAGGAGCGAGCGCAGGTCGCCATTCGCCGCCAGATGGGCGAGCGCCCAGAGAAGGAGCCCGAGAAGCATGGGGTGCCGGACGATGGACCGGATGTGCGTTGGCATATTGGCCGCGGCAAACAGCACGAGCGCCGCCGGCACAACCCACATCGCCGCCTGCCGCCCCCAGTCCGGAGGCGCATAGACGGGCTCGAACGGCGCCGCCGAATAGCCCCAGACGATCATCGCAAGGCCTGCGAAGGCGAGGGCCGAGAACACCCCGCGATACGTCTTTTCGCCCATGCCGGCGACAAGGCCGGCGCGAAGGGGAGCAATGCTCGGAACCAGATGCAGGACGATGAATAACGCGAGGCCGGCGACGAGAAGAGTCATGGCGGGTTACTCCCAGTCTTTCAGGCTCTTCGCCCACTCTTCGAATGCAGCGTCCAGGAACGCCATGAGTTCCGGGTCATCCCGGTCGGCCCTCGCAGCCAACGCCGCCTGCCGGCGGCACTCTTCCTTGAAGCCCGGCTGCCCGCGTTCGCAATCGAAGTCCAGCGCACTCTTCATCCTCCCCGGCCAGCGACATGCTCCTGGAGGCGGGGCATGATTTCGACGAAATTGCAGGGGCGGAAGCGGTAGTCGAGCTGCCAGTGGAGGATGTCGTCCCAGGCGTCCCTGCAGGCGCCGGTCGAGCCGGGCAGGGCGAACAGGTAAGTGCCGCCGGCCGTGCCGGCCGTGGCGCGGGACTGGATGGTCGAGGCGCCGATCTTCTGGAAGCTTTGCCAGCGGAACAGCTCGCCAAAGCCGTCAATCCGCTTCTCATAGACGCCCTCGAAGGCTTCGGGCGTGACGTCGCGTCCGGTAAGTCCCGTGCCGCCGGTCGCAATCACGCAGTCGATCTCGGGATCGTCGATCCAGCGCCGAAGCGCCGCCCGGATAGCATTGACCTCATCGCGGACGATGGCGCGGTCCACAAGTGTGTGCCCATCGCGCTCCAGCCGCCCGACCAGCGTGTCGCCCGAGCGGTCGTCGGCCAGGCTGCGTGTGTCCGAGACGGTGAGCACGGCGATGCGCACGGGAATGAAAGGGCGGCTCTCGTCGATCGTTCCTGGCATTGCGGGATGCTTTCCGGGCGACCGCGCGTCACGCTTTCGGCGGACTGCCGCTCGCGTCCGCCTGACGAGTATCGAGGGATTTATAGAGCGGCGCCTCGCCGGCCGCCAGCGCGGCCAGGCTCGGCCGCTTCTGGCCCAGACGCGCCCGATAGGCCCAGATATTCGTGAGCACATGTTCGACGAACACCCGGGTCTCCTTTGCTGGCAGGCTCTCGATGAACAGAAGCCGGTCGTCCATGTGCCGCACGGTTGCATTCCAGCGGCGCAGCCTGCCGGCGCCGGCATTGTAGGCGATGGCGAGATTGAGGAGATCGCCCGACACCGCGTCCTTTTCCAGCAGCATGCTGAGATAGTTGCGGCCGAGCGTCAGATTGAGTTCGGGCTCCAGAAGGCGCTTGAGCTTCCTGCCGGCGAAGCGCTCGCCGCCGGAAACGGCATTCGCCGTCGATGGCATGAGCTGCATCAGCCCGCGCGCCCCGGCCTTGCTGGAGGCGCGGGTGTCGAAGGCGCTCTCGCGGCGCATGAAGCCCAGCAGCAGCGCCCGGTCCAGGCCGTAGCCGCCTTCCGGTTCCCAGGGCGCCAGCGGGTAAAGCGCAACGTCGCGGGGCGCGTCGCCGCGGCCGAGCAGGCGGCGCCCGGCCAGTAGCGCCGCGCGCGGCAGGCGGGCGGATGTGGACGCGGCGAGCAGGGCGCGCGTCGTGTCGGAATCGGCATCGGCGAGGGCGCGGCGCATTTCGGCCTCCGCCTCTACCGTGCGCCCCACCTCGGCCAGGGCCAGCGCGCGGATTGCCGCCGGTTCCGCGTGAATCCGCAGGCGGTCCGTATCGTCGAGCGGCGGCGGCTCGAAATTCAGTCCATGCGGCAGGCCCAGCATTTCGCGGGCCAGCATGCCGTAGAAGGTGCGCTTGTGGCGCGCCGCCTCCCGGAGCCATATTTCGGCCTCTTCGGAGCGTTCGATCCGGCGCAGCATCCTGGCCGCCCAGAACGCCCCGGCGGACGCGTTCCAGGGCGAGGCCGCGGGAGACCGCGCATGGGCCGCGAAATGCCGCGCGGCGCCCGCATGCCAACCGAGCCTGAGCGCTGCCAGCCCGGCGACCCAGTGAAGCAGCGAAACCCGGCCCTGCGCGAGCTCCGCGCGCCTTGAGGCGAGGCTGTAGGCTTCCGCGTCCTTGCCGAGAAGGTAGTAGAAGAAGGCGATATCGGCGCGCAGCTTGTCGGCGTAGTCCTGCCCGAGCGCGCGATGCACGGCCGCGTCGCGGAACAGGTTTCGCGCAAGATCGGGCCGCTCGTCCTTCAGATGCTGCTCGATGATCCGGGCATAGATCCGGCCGACGGCCGTCGGCGGTTTCTGCAGGGGCGCAGCGAGGAACACCGGCGTCGGCTTGCGCACGGGCGGATGCTTCTCCGGCGGTGGCGGCAGCGCGCCCGGCGGTCGGCGCTTGAGCGCCAGGCGCGATATATCCTGCGCGCCCGGATGGTCGCCATAGGCCTCCAGCCAGGCCCGCAACTCCTCATAGGGCGTGACATAGTCGCGCGAGATGGCGTAGCGCCGGTAAAGGACGTGGCCCATCAGCAGCGGGTTTTCCACCTCCTTCGCCAGCGCGTCCGATTCCTCCCAGAGGTTCTCCGCCTCCAGTTGGAAAAGGCGCTGGTAGCGGTCCGCATCGGCCGGCGACAGAATCCGGAGTTCGGCAGCCCCGGCGGCGCCGCTCCAGGCCGTCAGCATCGCGAGCGCAAGGACCCTCACGAGCGTCCGGACTCCAGCCGGGCCTTCACGGCCAGCAGGTCGCGCCAGGATTCGCGCTTGCGCGCCGGCGAACGCAGCAGGAAAGCCGGGTGGAAGGTCGGCATGACATCGATCGGCCCGTCGGGCGTCGCGAAAGCCTGCCAGCGCCCGCGCAGGCGCATGATGCCCTCCGTCGTGCCGAGCAGCGTCTTGGCGGCCGCGCCGCCGGCCAGCATCAGCACTCTCGGCGCCACCAGCGCAATCTGCCGGTCCACGAACGGACGGCAGGCTTCCACCTCCTCCGCCGAAGGCGTGCGGTTGCCCGGGGGGCGCCAATAGACGGTGTTGGCGATATAGACCTCCTCGCGCGCGACCCCGATTGCGGCCAGCATCCGTTCCAGAAGCCGCCCGCTCGGCCCGACGAAGGGGCGGCCCTGACGGTCTTCATCGGCTCCCGGCGCCTCGCCGACGATCATCAGGCCGGCCCCGGACGGCCCTTCGCCGAACACGGTGTTGGTGGCCGTGTTCTTCAGCGCGCAGCCATCGAAGGCGAGCAGGCGCTCGCGGAGCGCATCGAGATCGCCGTCCGCTGCCGTATCCTGCGCGGCGGACGCCGCTGCCGCCGGGCGCGCGCGTGACGACGCCGCCCCGGGAGCGGGGGGCGGGGAAACCGGCGCCTTGCTTGCCGGGGGCGGGGTGAACCGGTCTAACGGCTCGAAGCCGACAACCTCGTCCACACCCGCCTCCAATTGCCACTCCAGCGCCGCGAACAAGGGTTCCCGTTCAGTCATGGCGCAGCCTGAATGTCCAGACTATGTTAGCGCAAAATGCGCCGGATGGAGAAGGCGGACATGGAACGCGAGAGCATGGAGTTCGATGTCGTCATCGTCGGCGGCGGCCCGGCAGGGCTGGCTGCCGCGATACGCCTGAAACAGCTTGCGGCCGAGGCCGGGTCCGAACTTGCCGTCTGCCTGATCGAGAAAGGCTCCGAGATCGGCGCCCATATCCTCTCGGGCGCCGTTCTCGATCCGCGCGCGCTCAACGAATTGCTGCCCGACTGGCAGGAGCTCGGCGCGCCTCTGGACACGCCGGTCAGGGAGGACCGGTTCTTTCTGCTCGGCGAGAAACGCGCCTTTCGGGTGCCGGGCCCGTTCCTGCCGCCGACATTGCGCAACCACGGCAACCATATCGTGAGCCTCGGCAATGTCTGCCGCTGGATGGCCGAACAGGCCGAGGCGCTCGAGGTGGAAATCTATCCCGGTTTCGCCGCCGCCGAAGTGCTTTACCGCGAGGACGGGTCGGTGGCCGGCGTGGCGACGGGCGACATGGGCATCGGGCGCGACGGCGACCCCAAGGCGACGCACGAGCCCGGCATAGAGCTGCGCGCCAGATACACGATGTTCGCCGAGGGCGGCCGGGGCTCGCTCGGCAAGCAGCTCATGGACCGCTTCGACCTCCGGCGGGACTGCCAGCCGCAGACCTACGGCATCGGCATCAAGGAGCTGTGGGACGTCGATCCGGCGGTCCACGAACCGGGGCTGGTGGTCCATACCGCCGGCTGGCCGATGGACGGGCGCACCTATGGCGGGTCCTTCCTCTACCATCTGGCGGGCGGGCAGGTGGCGGTCGGCTTCGTCATCGCTCTCGACTACCGGAATCCCTGGCTCAGCCCCTTCGACGAGTTCCAGCGCTACAAGACCCACCCGAAGATCCGCCCCTTCTTCGAAGGCGGGCAGCGCGTCGCCTACGGGGCCCGCGCCGTGAACGAGGGCGGGATACAGGCGCTGCCGAAGCTCGTGTTTCCCGGCGGCGCGCTGATCGGCTGCGAGGCGGGGTTCCTCAATGTGCCGCGCATCAAGGGCAGCCACAGCGCCATGAAGACCGGCATGCTGGCCGCCGAGGCGGCCTTCCGGCGGCTGTCGGAGGGTTCGGAAGGGGGCGACGAACTCACGGCCTATCCGGAGGCCTTCCGCGCGTCCTGGCTGCATGACGAACTCTACCGGGCGCGCAATGTCCGCCCCGGCTTCCGCTGGGGCCTTGCGGCCGGAATGCTCCATGCGGGCTTCGACCAGATACTGCTGCGCGGCCGGGCGCCATGGACGCTGCGCCACCACAGCACGGACCATGCCGCCACCGGCCGTCGCGACGACCACGAACCGATCGAATACCCGAAGCCGGACGGGGTGGTGTCTTTCGACAAGCCGTCCTCGGTCTATCTTTCCGGCACCAACCACGAAGAGGACCAGCCGGTCCATCTGGTGCTGAAGGATGCGGAACTCCCCATCCGGGTCAATCTCGCCGAATTCGATGCGCCCGAGCAGCGCTACTGCCCGGCCGGGGTTTACGAGATCGTTGAGGACGGCGGCGGCCCGCGCCTCCAGATCAACGCCCAGAACTGCGTCCACTGCAAGACCTGCGACATCAAGGACCCGACCCAGAACATCGTCTGGACAGTGCCGGAAGGCGGCGGCGGACCCAACTATCCGAATATGTGAGGGCGGGCGATGCGCGCCTTTCTTCTGGCACTAGCGCTCCTCTTCCCGGCCGCCTGCCGCCCGGAGGCTGCGCCGGCGCTCACCGAATGGCTCGCGGCCCGCTACGCGGAGCAGCAGTTCGACCTCGGGGCCGCCGAAGACTTCTACCGGCGCGCGCTGGAGGCCGACCCCGGCAATCTTATGGTCCAGGGCCACCTCCTGCGGATACGGGTCGCGGCGGGCGACGCCGAAGCGAGCCTCGCCCTTGCCCGGCGGATGGACGCCTCCCTGACGGCCGACGGGCCCGGCGGCGGCAAGGCGCTCGACAAAGCCCTGGTGGCGATGCGCCTGGCCATGGACGACATGCGGCAAGGGAACTGGCGGGCCGCGGCCGGGAGGCTCGAAACGCCCGGGAGCAAGGCTTTGCCGGAGGCGGTCCGGTTGCTCGGGCTTGCCTGGGCGCGCCATGCGGCAGGCGACGCTTCCGGGGCCGAAGAGGCGCTTTCCAGGGCGGAAAAGACCCGGGGCGCCCGCGGCTGGGCGATGCTGCACCGCGCGCTTCTCCTCCAGGCCTCGGGCCGGATGGACGAAGCCGGCCGCGCCTTCGAGCGCTTCCGCGAAACAGGGTTCGGCGCACGCGGCGTGTTGGCCGATGCGGCGTTCCGGGCGGCAGCCGGGGATGCCGCAGCCGCCCGGCAGCAATTGCGGCGCTACCGTCTCATGAGCGGGCAGCCCCATGTCGAGGAGCCGGACGGCCTCCAACCGCTTGTTTCAACGCCGTTGGAGGGCGTCGCCGAAGTGCTGTTCGGCATGGCCGATGCGCTGAACCGCCGGCGCGTTCCCGTCGCCCTCCTCTATGCCCGGCTCGCGGCCATGCTCGATCCGGGCCACGGCGCCGCGGTGCTGCTGGCGGGGGACATTCTCGCCGACCGGGACCGGTTCGACGAGGCGGTGGCGACCTACCGGTCCGTGCCGGCGGGCTCGATCCTGCGGCCGACCGCCGAGGCAAAGCGCGCCCGGGCCTATGCCTCGCTGGACCGGTTCGAGGACGCGGTTGCGGTCCTGGAAGCGGAGGCGAAGGCGCGTCCCGAAGATCCGTTCCCGCTCGGCGAACTCGGCCATCTGCTCCGCAGCGAGGAGCGGTACGAGGATGCGGCAGGCGCCTATGACCGCGCGATCGCCCGGATCGGGGAAAAAGCCGAGGCCCGGCACTGGCGGCTCTATTACGGCCGCGGCATCGCGCTCGAGCGCACCCGCCGCTGGAGCCGCGCCGAGCAGGATTTCCTGAAGGCGCTCGAATTCGTGCCGAACCAGGCTTACGTGCTCAACTATCTCGGCTATTCCTGGGTCGATCGCGGCGAACGCTACGAACGCGCCGAAGAGATGCTGGCCAAGGCCGTCGGTCTGCGGCCGAGGGACGGCTATATCGCCGACAGCCTGGGATGGGTGTATTTCCGCACCGGCCGCTACGACGAGGCAGTCGGGGAATTGGAGCGCGCCGCCGCCCTGGAGCCGCTGGACCCGGTGGTGAACGAACATCTGGGCGATGCCTACTGGAAGACGGGGCGCCGGATCGAAGCCCGGTTCCAGTGGCGCCGCGCGCTGGAGTTCGACCCGGATCCCGAGCGCATCGACGGGCTGCGCCAGCGGCTCGATTGCGGACTCGACTGCGGCTGACCCCGATGCTGCGCGAGCCGGCGCCGGCGAAGGTCAACCTCTACCTGCATATCGTCGGGCGGCGTGCGGACGGGTTGCACCTGCTGGAAAGCCTGGTCGCCTTCGCCGAGGCGGCCGACATGCTTTACGCCGAGCCCGCCCAGCGTCTCAGCCTGGAGGTCGCCGGGCCGTTTGCAGGCGCGCTGGCGGGCGAAGCCGACAATCTGGTGCTGCGGGCAGCAAGGGCGCTGGCGCCGGGGCAGGGCGCCCGGCTGGTGCTGGAGAAGAATCTGCCGGTGGCGGCGGGGCTCGGCGGCGGCTCCGCCGATGCGGCCGCCGCGCTCCGGCTGCTATCGCGGCTATGGGGCATCGAGGCGGACCTGGGGGCTCTGGCAGCCGGGCTCGGCGCGGACGTGCCGGTCTGCCTCGCCGGGGGCACCACCGGCGTCGCGGGCATCGGCGAGCGGCTCACACCGCTGCCGGGCTGGCCCGCGCCGCCTCTGCTGCTGGCCAATCCAGGCGTCGCTCTTCCGACGCCCGGCGTGTTCGGCGCGCGACGCGGCCCCTTCCGGGAGAGCCGACCCTGGCCGGAGACGGCGGCGGACCTCGCCGGCTGCGCGAATGACCTGACCGAGGCCGCCATCTCGCTCGCGCCCGGGATCGCCGGCACGCTGGCGGCGCTGGCGGCGCTCGACGGCGCGCTGTTCGCCCGCATGTCGGGCAGCGGCGCCACCTGCTTCGCCGCCTTCGCCGACAAAGCTGCCCGCGACCGGGCGCACGAAGCGCTGCGCGAAAGCCACCCGGACTGGTGGATCGCCTGAGCCGGGCTACCGGTTCAGGAAATTGAGGGGCAGGCCGGGGCGGTCCCACTCCGTGGAAACCAGCCGGCCGGACATGGAGAGGGTGATGCAGGCGGTGCGGAGGTCCGGCCCGCCGAAGGCGATATTGGTGGTCACCGGGTCCGGCATCGGCACATGCTCCGCCGCGCCGCCGTCCGGCGGGATGACGGTGATGCCGCCATTGTGGATCGTCGCGACGCAGATGCGGCCATCGGCCTCGACCGCAAGCGAGTCGAAAAATTGCAGGCCGGGCGCGCCGTGGAGGCAGCGCCCGCGATGGCCGCGCACGGTTCTGCCGCCGGAGCCGGCGATGACGCCCGGCGCCTCGAGGTCGAAGGCGATGAGCCGCGCCGTTTCGGTCTCGGCCACATAGACCCGGTCCTCCTCCGGCGAGAGGCCGACCCCGTTCGGCGCGTGAAGCGGCCAGACGGCCTCGCGGACCGGCCCGCCGTCCGCCGGCGCGTAGAAAAGCCCGGTCACGTCCCGCACGCGCCCGCGGTCCTTGCCATTGTCGGTGAACCAGAGGCCACCCGTCCGGTCGAAGACGAGGTCGTTCGGCCCCTTGAGCGGTTCGCCCTCGCAATCCCGCCAGACCGTCTCGACCGCGCCGGTTTCCAGGTCGACGCGCTGGATCGATCCGCCCTCATAGTCGCGCGCGCAGCCGATCGGGAAGAGCCTGCCGTCGCGGTCGAACCACTCCATGCCGCCATTGTTGCAGACCCAGAGCCTGCCGTCGGGGCCGAGCGCGGCGCCGTTGGGGCCGCCGCCGGTCTCCGCAACGACCGACCGCGCGCCGTCCGGCGCGATGCGCGCGATGCGCCCGGCCGCGATCTCGCAGACCAGAATGTCGCCGCCGGGCAGGACCACCGGCCCCTCGGGAAACCGGAGTCCGCTCGCTATCTCGCTCAGTGCCGCCATGTCGCGCGCGCCCCTCCCCTTCGCTATACTCGCCGGCCGCAACGCGCAAGGAGCGGCCCCACCCATGGACGGAAGCCCGACCATCCATTTCAGCGCCTGCCCGCACGATTGCCCGTCGACCTGCGCGCTCGAGGTCGAACGCTTCGACGCGCACAGCATCGGCCGCGTCCGGGGCGCCCGCGAAAACGACTACACCGCCGGGGTGGTCTGCGCAAAGGTCGCGCGCTATGCCGAGCGCATCCACCACCCGGACCGCCTGCTCCATCCGATGGTCCGCACCGGCACCAAGGGCTCGGGCAAGTTCGAGCGCATTTCCTGGGATAAGGCCCTCGACCTCTGCGCCGAGAAGTTCCTGGAGGCCGAGGCGACGCATGGGCCGGAGACCGTCTGGCCCTACTACTATGCCGGCACGATGGGCCTGGTGCAGCGCGACGGCATCAACCGGCTCCGGCACGTCAAGCGCTATTCCGGCTTCCACGCCACCATCTGCACCACGCTTGCCTGGAACGGCTTCATCGCCGGCACGGGCAGGCTCGCCGGCTCCGACCCGCGCGAGATGGCGAAGGCCGACCTGCTGGTGATCTGGGGCACCAACGCCGCCGCCACCCAGGTGAATGTGATGACGCACGCCGTCCGCGCCCGCAAGGAAAGGGGCGCGCGCATCGTCGTCATCGACGTCTATCGCAACGAGACGGCGAAGCAGGCCGACCGCTTCCTCTGCGTGCGCCCCGGCACGGACGGCGCGCTCGCCTGCGCGATCATGCATGTGCTGTTCCGCGACAGCCATGCCGACCGGGCCTATCTGGAGGCGATGACCGACGCGCCGGCGGAGTTGGAGGCGCATCTGGCAAGCCGCACGCCCGAATGGGCCGAGGCGATCTGCGGCGTGCCGGCGGCCGAGATCGAGGCGCTGGCGGGCGAGATCGGCCGGACGAAACGCACCTATCTGCGCCTTGGCTACGGCTTCTCGCGCCAGCGCAACGGCGCGGTGAACATGCATGCCGCTTCCTGCATCGCCGCGGTCACGGGCGCCTGGAAATATGAGGGCGGCGGCGCCTTCCACAACAACGGCGCGATCTATGGCTGGGACAAGTCGCTGATCGAGGGGCTGGACGTGCGCGACCCGGATGTGCGCCTGCTCGACCAGACGCGCATCGGCCCGGTGCTGACCGGCAAGCCCGCCGACCTGCAGGGCGGCCCGCCGGTGACGGCGATGCTGATCCAGAACACCAACCCGATGATGGTGGCGCCCGAGCACCTCCTCGTGCGCGCCGGTTTCGAGCGCGAGGACCTGTTCGCCTGCGTGCATGAGCAGTTCATGACCGCGACCGCGCAAATGGCCGATCTTGTGCTGCCGGCCACCATGTTCCTCGAGCATGACGACATCTACCAGGGCGGCGGGCACAGCTATGTCATCGCCGGGCCGAAGATCGTCGAGCCGCCGGGCGAATGCCGGTCGAACCACGAGGTGACGGCGGCGCTCGCAAAGCGGCTCGGGGTCGATCATCCGGGTTATGCGATGACCGCGGCCGAGGTGGCCGACGCCACGCTCCGCCGCTCCGGCTATCCGGGCTTCGAGGAGCTGAAGGCCGAGCGTTGGTCCGACGCTCAGCCGGACTTCCGCACCGCGCATTATCTGGACGGCTTCGCCTGGCCGGACGGCAGGTTCCGTTTCAAGCCGGATTGGGGGGCCTTCTCGCCGCGCGCCCACAACAACGCCGCCGGCATGCCGGGCCTGCCGGACCACTGGGACGCCATCGAGAACGCCACCGCAGACAAACCGTTCCGCATGGCGACCTCGCCGGCGCGCGGCTATCTCAACTCCTCCTTCACCGAGACGCCGACCTCGCAGCAGCGCGAGGGGCGGCCGACGGTGATGATCCATCCCGAGGATGCGGACGCGCTCGGCATTCCCGACGGCGGGCGCACGCGGGTCGGCAACGACAAGGCGTCGGTCGTCGTCCACGCCCGGCATTTCGACGGGGTCCGGCGAGGCGTCGTGGTGGTGGAGAGCATCTGGCCGCATGAGGCGTTCGAGGAAGGGCTCGGCATCAATGCGCTCACCTCCGCCGATGCGGCTCCGCCCGTCGGCGGCGGCGTGTTCCACGACACGGCGGTCTGGGTGCGCGCCGCCTGATGGCCGTTGCGCTCGAAGCGGTCGCAGCCGCGACCGAAGGGCGCTTGCACGGCGACGGAGAGCTTGCGGTCGAGCGCCTGGTGCATCCCGTAGAGGCGCGCGGGGCCGACGACCTCGTCTTCCTGATGGAGGCGCGCCATGCCGCCATGCTGGCGGCGTCGCCGGTGCGCGCCGCCGTGCTGCCGCAGGGCTCGGAGCCGCCCGAAGGCGCGCTCGACGCCTGGGTCGAGGTGGAGGCGCCGCGCTATGCGCTGGCCGGGCTGGTGGCGCTGTTCGATCCGGGGCCGCATGCGCCGCCGGGCGTGCATCCGACCGCGGATGTCGCCGGGGATGCGGCGCTGGGCGCGGGTGTCGCGCTCGGGCCGTTCGTCTCGATAGGGCCGGGAGCGGAGATCGGCGCGGGCGTACGCATCCTTTCGCACGCCTCGGTCGGGGCGGGGGCGCGCATCGGGCCCGACTGCCTGATCCATGCCGGCGCGCGCGTCGGCGAAGGCGTGGTGCTGGGCGCGCGGGTGATCTTGCAGGCCGGCGCGGTCATCGGCGCGGACGGTTTCAGCTATGTGACGCACGGGCCGGCTTCTTTCGAGGTGGCGCGGCGCTCCGGGGACTATCACGGCGTTGTCAATGAGCGCGTCCGGCGCATCGGCTCGCTCGGCCGGGTCGTGCTCGGCGACGATGTGGAGGTCGGCGCCAACAGCTGCATAGACCGCTCCAATATCGGGGCCACCCGCATCGGCGCACGCACCAAGATCGATAATCTCTGCCAGATCGCCCACAACATCACCATCGGCGAGGACTGCCTGATTTCCGGCAAGACCGGCATCGCCGGCAGCACGCGGATCGGCGACCGGGTGGTGTTGGGGGGCGCGGCCATGCTCGCCGACCATATCGAGATCGGCGACGACGCCGTGGTCGGGGGTGCTGCGGCGGTCTGGAAGTCCGTGCCGCCCGGCCAGGTCTGGGTCGGCTATCCGGCACGGCCCAAATCCGTCTATCTCGCCGCCCAGGCGCATCTGGCGCGCATGGGCCGCGTCGCCACCCAGCTGCGCCGCCTCGCTGCCCGCGTCCTCACCCTCGAAGGCGGCTCCGGCCGGGGCTGACGGCGCTATTCGCGCAAGCGGATTCGCCTATTTCGAATTCAGAAAGTCGTCCACCGAAACCCCCGCCTGTCTCAGGATAGCCCGCAAAGTGCCTTCTGGCATCGCTCCGGGATGATTGGGAACGGTAGTGTAGCGGTTGGACTGAGCGTTGAACCAGATTTCGTGGGACCCGGCTGCTTGGCGGTCGAACGCAAATCCGAACGACTTCAGGCGTCTGACGACAGTGCGGTAGCGGAACCCTGCAAGCCGGCCCATTCAGACTCCGCCGACCACCAGCGGATAGTCGAGACGATTCCCGATCGGGACCGCACCTGTCTCATCAAGTCCCGGTTGTCCCTGCCGTTCGGACCGGGCTTCCAGAAGTTTCCGGGCGACATCGCGAGCGATTTCCAGCGTCTCGGTCACCGTTCGCCCCTGTGCGACGAGACCGGGTATCTCCTCAGAGGTCGCCAGCCAGACGCCTTCCGGCTGCCTCTCGATATGCAGCTTTACAATTCGCTCCATCCGCGACCTCCCTTCGAACGGCGCAACATAGCTCCCTCGGGCGCCCCGACGTCAAGCACGCTCGATATTGCCGCTACGGAGCGGAATTCCGAACTCGCGGTGGCAGATTTCGGCGAGCTTCCCCACGCCGTTGCGGATTTCCTCCACGGTCGGGTTGCCGAAGCAGAGCCGGATGCGCGAGCGGGCGGGTTCGGCCTCGGCGGACCATTCCGGACCCGGATTGATGGCGATGCCGGCGGCGGCCGAGGCGGCGGCCAGTTTCATCGCGTCCACCGCGTCCGGGAGGGAAATCCACAGGAAGATGCCGCCTTCCGGCGGCACGAACTCCGCTGCCGTGCCGAAATGCTCCTCCAGCGCCCCGGTCATGGCGTCGAGCTTTTCCTTGAGCAGCCCCGTTACACGATCGACATGGGCATCGAAGCGGGTCCGGCAGTATTCCGCCAGCATCAGCTGCTCGAGCGCGCCGGTGCCGCCGTCGGTCTTGCAGGCGACCATGCGGGCGATGAGGGCGGGCTCGGCCACGATGTATCCGACGCGCAGCGCCGGCGCGATGGTCTTCGAGAACGACCCGCAATGGATCACCCGGTTGCCCTCGTCCATCGCCGCGATGGCGGGCGGGCGCCTGCCCGTCCACAGCAGGTCGGCATAGCACTCGTCCTCGAAGACGGGCACGCCGTATTCCGCCGAGAGGCGCAGCAGCTCGGCCCGCCTGGCTTCCGGCATGATGCTGCCGCCGGGGTTCTGGATCGTCGGGATGACATAGATGAATTTCGGCTTCACGCCCTCCGACGCGAGCGCGGCCAGCGTTTCGGCAAGCCGGTCCATGCGCATGCCGTCGTCGTCCAGCGGAATGCCCACCGGCCTGGCGCCGAGCTTGCGCAGGCGGGCGAGCGCGCTGCCATAGCTGAACTGCTCGACCAGCACCGTATCGCCGGGACAGAGGAAGATCTCGTTGACGAGGTCCAGCCCCTGGTTCGAGCCTGAGGTGATGAGGACATTGTCGGGCGAGACCGAGAGGCCGCTGCGCCCCAGGAGCTTGGCGGCCACGAACTCGCGCAGCGGCCGGTAGCCGAGCGGCCCGCTGTCCAGCCCGTAGGTCGCCAGCGTCGTCCCTTCCCGGCGGAGCGCCGAGGCGGTCGCGGCAATCATGTCCTCGACCGGCATGCTCGCCGCATCGACATTGCCGCCGATGAAATTATAGGGCGCGAACCCGTTCCAGCGCGGGGCCGGCGGCGGCAGGCCGGGCGCAAGCAGGGCGTCGTAATCGATGGCGGCAGGCAAGGGGCGGCTCCTTCGTTCGTTCGGATCGGGGCCCGGCTATTCCGGCGAGACATGGCGGTGGAGGACCGCGAGGTCGGCGATCCGCGCATCCCCGCCCTTGATGGTCACGCCGTAGTTCCTTAGCTGGGCCAGCGCCCGCGAAAAGGTTTCCGGCTTCATGCCGAGCCGGTTGGCGATCAGTTTCTTGTCGTAGGGCAGCCGCACATCGACGGCGCTGCCATAGGGCCTCGACGGGGAACAGAAATGCAGCAGGAACGCCCCGACGCGCTGCGACGAGGTCTGGCTGCTGGCCGTCTCGATCCTTGTCACGAGGCGCTTCAGGTTGACCGCGAGCGAGGCGAACGTCCTCAGGACCATGTCGGGGTCCTCGCGCAGGCGGTCGATATAGTCGGTGACGGGCACCGCCAGAAGCCGTCCGCGCTCGACCATCTCGGCGGAAACCGGGTAGCCGTCGGGCATGCAGATGGCGCCCTCGGCAAAGGATTCGCCGGGCCCGAACACCTCGATGATGACCTCCGAGCCGTCCGGACGCAGGCGGTAAAGCTTCACCCAGCCGGACAGCACGCCGAAAAAGTGGGTGACCGGGTCCCCCTGCTCGAAAATCGTGGTCCGTTTCGAATAGGCCAGGACTTCCGCGTCCTTGACCACCGAACGGAGCGCGTCCGCCGCCAGCCCCCGAAACATGGGGAGCTGATGGACTTTCTCCAGGTCGTCCTCGCCTACGGCCATCGCATCTTCCCCCGGCTCCACGCCGGCCCGGCTGGAACACCGGAGGGTTACAACGCCACGGGCCGTCCCGCAAGGAACCCGCTTGACGGGCGTCAAGGAGCGAACGGGCCGAATTCGCTAGGGTCCCGCCCGCAGCACGGAGGAACATCCGGTGTCCCGCGGCTTGATCGTCGGCCTGGTCCTGTGGCTATCGGCTTTGCCGATTGCCGCATGGGGGTCCGACTTGCCGCGCTTTCTGGGCGGGCTCGCGCCGGAGGCGCTCGTCCCCGGGGCGACCGGCTTCGGGCCGATCCGCAGCGACCTCCCTGTCACCCCGGTCCTGAAAGGCGGTGAAACCGCAGGCTGGGCCTTCCTCACATCGGATTTCGTCGGCACGACCGGTTATTCCGGCAAGCCTATCCATGTCGTCGCGGCGATGTCACCCGATGCCGTGCTCACCGGAGTCAGGCTCGTCGAGCATTCCGAGCCTATCGTGCTGATCGGCATACCCGACGCGAAAATGCGGCGGCTGACCGAGTCCTATGCCGGCATCGACCTGAAACTGGAGGCGGCTGAAGGCGGCTCGGCGCACGATCTCGACATCATCTCGGGCGCAACCGTGACGGTGATGGTGATCGACGACTCGGTCATCCGGGCCGGGCTCAAGGTGGCGCGGGCGCTGGGTCTCGGCGGCCTCGCGCCGGAGGCCGCGGCCGGCCCCGCCCGCGAGGTGGACCGGACGAAACGGGAAGTGTTCGACTGGGCCGTGCTCGCCGGGGACGGCTCGGTGCGCGCGCTCTCGCTCGATGTCTCCCAGGTCAATGCGGCCTTCGAGGCGACGGGCGACCCCAAGGCCATCGCCCGCCCGGAACGGGGCGCGCCGGAAGAGACCTTCATCGACCTGCGCGCAGCGCTCGCCAGCGTGCCGTCCATCGGGCTCAGCCTGCTGGGCGAGGCGGAATACGCCAATCTCGCCCGATGGATCGGCGAGGACGGCCACGCCCTCCTGGTCGCGGGCCGCGGGCGCTACTCCTTCAAGGGCTCGGGCTATGTGCGCGGCGGCATCTTCGACCGCATCCAGCTCATCCAGGGCGACCGGTCGATCCGCTTCTTCGACCGCGACCACAGGCGGCTCGGCGACATCGCCGCCGTGGGCGCTCCCGCCTTCACCGAGCTCGACCTCTTCCGGATTCCCGCGGATGCGGCGTTCGAACCGGGCGAGCCGTGGCGGCTGCAGCTTCTGGTGCAGCGCGCCGTTGGCGCCGTGGACAAGCGGTTCCTGACCTTCGACCTCGGTTACCGCCTGCCCGAGCGCTACCTGCTGCCGCCGGCGGCGCCCCCGGAGGCGGAAACCGGCGAGGCGGAGGCCAAGGCGGCGCTCTGGCAGCGGGTCTGGCACGACCGCCGGCTCGAGATCGCCGGGCTCGCCGTCATGCTCGCGCTGCTGACCGCGATCTTTTTCTTCCAGCGCCAGGTGACGAGAAATGCGCGGCTCTATTTCTGGCTGCGCATGGGATTCCTCACGGCCACGCTCTTCTTCCTCGGCTGGTACGCCAACGCCCAGCTTTCGGTCGTGAACCTGATGGCGTTGTTCGGCAGTCTGCGCACGGGCTTCGCCTGGGATGCGTTCCTGCTCGACCCGCTGGTCTTCATCCTCTGGTTCTCCGTGGCGGCGGCGCTGATCTTCTGGGGGCGGGGCGCCTATTGCGGCTGGCTCTGCCCCTTCGGCGCGCTGCAGGAGCTGACCAACAAGATCGCGCGCGCGCTCCGCGTGCCGCAATGGGAGCTTCCCTGGGGCCTGCATGAGCGGCTCTGGCCGGTGAAGTATGTGCTGTTCCTCGGCCTGTTCGGCATCTCGCTCGCCTCGATTCCGCTGGCCGAGACCTTCGCCGAGGTCGAGCCGTTCAAGACTGCCATCGTGCTGAAATTCGCCCGCGAATGGCCGTTCGTGCTGTTTGCAGTCTCGCTGCTGGTTGCCGGGCTCTTCGTCGAGCGCTTCTTCTGCCGCTATCTCTGCCCGCTCGGCGCCGCGCTCGCGATCCCCGCGCGGGTGCGCATGTTCGCCTGGCTGAGGCGCTACCACGAGTGCGGCCATCCCTGCCAGCTCTGCGCCAACGAATGCCCCGTCCAGGCCATCCACCCGACGGGCGAGATCAACCCGAACGAATGCGTGAACTGCCTGCACTGCCAGGTGCTCTACCAGTCCACCGCCAAATGCCCGGTCTGCATCAAGAGAGAGCGGAGCCGGGAACGCCTTGCCCGCAGCGCCGGCGCGCTCAGCGCCGCGCTCGCCCAGGCGCCCAACGCACCCACATCCCGGAAGGAGGGAAGTCATGACAGACAAGGCGAATAAACTCAGCGTCACCCGGCGCGGCCTCATGCGGGCAACCGCAGGCGGAGCGGTCGCCGCGGCCGCGACGGCGGCAGCGGGCATCGCAAGCCCGCCGCGCGCGCACGCCGCCGCAGGCAGCCACGCCCTCGGCCCCGGCCAGCTTGACGAGTATTACGGCTTCTGGTCGTCCGGCCATGCGGGCGAACTGCGTATTCTGGGCGTCCCGTCCATGCGCGAACTCATGCGCGTGCCGGTCTTCAACCGCTGTTCCGCGACCGGCTGGGGCCAGACCAATGAGAGCCTCAAGGTGCTGACCGAGGGGCTGCTGCCGGAAACGAAGGAACTCCTCGCCGCCAGGGGCCGCGTCACCTACGACAATGGCGACCTCCACCACCCGCATATGTCGTTCACCGACGGCACCTATGACGGCCGTTACCTGTTCATGAACGACAAGGCCAACACCCGCGTCGCGCGGGTGCGCTGCGACATCATGAAATGCGACAAGATCATCGAGATCCCGAACGCGGCGGACATCCACGGCCTGCGCCCGCAGAAATATCCCCGCACCGGCTACATTTTCGCCAATGGCGAGCATGAGACGCCGCTCGTCAATGACGGCAGGATCCTCGACAGCCCGGAGGATTACGTCAACATCTTCACCGCCATAGACGGCGACACGATGACCGTCGCCTGGCAGGTGATCGTCTCCGGCAATCTCGACAATTGCGACGCCGACTACCAGGGCAAATACGCCTTCTCCACCAGCTACAACTCCGAGATGGGGATGACGCTGGCCGAGATGACCGAGAGCGAGACCGACCACTGCGTCATCTTCGACATCAAGGCGATCGAGGCGGGCGTGGCGGCCGGCGATGGGCAGATGCTGAACGGTGTGCGCGTGCTGGACGGGCGCAAGGGATCGAAATACACGCGCTATGTGCCGATCCCGAACAGCCCGCATGGCTGCAACACCGCCCCGGACAAGCGCCATGTCGTCATCAACGGCAAGCTCTCGCCCACCGTCTCGGTCATCGACGTGACGAAGGTGGATGCGCTGTTCTCCGAGAATGCCGACCCGCGTTCCTGCATCGTCGCCGAGCCGCAGCTGGGCCTGGGGCCGCTCCACACCGCCTTCGACGGCAAGGGCGGCGCCTTCACCACGCTCTTCCTCGACAGCCAGATCGTGAAATGGGACGTCGAGAAGGCCATCCGCGCCTATGCCGGCGAGGATGTGGACCCGATCATCTCCAAGGTCGATGTCCACTACCAGCCCGGACACAATCACAGCACCATGGGCGAGACGGCCGAGGCGGACGGTAGGTGGCTCGTTTCGATGAACAAGTTCTCCAAGGACCGTTTCATCAATGTCGGGCCGCTGAAGCCGGAGAACGAGCAGCTCATCGACATCTCGTCGGACGAGATGAAGGTGCTCCATGACGGGCCGACCTTCGCCGAGCCGCATGACTGCATCATCGTGCGCCGCGACATCGTGAACCCGAAGACCATATGGGACCGGGACGACCCGACCTTCTCCGACGCCGTCAGGCAGGCGGCGGCGGACGGCGTCGATCTGGAGGACGGCGCCGAGGAGCCGATCCGCGACGGCAACAAGGTGCGCGTCTACATGTATTCGGTCGCGCCCGAGTTCTCGATGGAGAAGTTCACGGTCCGGCAGGGCGACGAGGTCACGATCTACATCACCAATCTCGACGATGTGGACGACGTGACCCACGGCTTCTGCCTGTCGAACTACGGCATCGCCTTCGAGATTGCGCCGCAGGCGACGGCCTCGGTCACCTTCACCGCCGACCGCCCCGGCGTCCACTGGTTCTACTGCCAGTGGTTCTGCCATGCGCTCCACATGGAGATGCGCGGGCGGATGTTCGTCGAGCCGAGAGCCGCGTGATGCTCCGCGCCGGGCTTGCGCTGGCCCTCATCGCTTCGCCCGCGCTGGCGGCGGAGCGCGAGGTGCCCGCGCGGCCCGGCGCGCTAGCCGCCGCTATTGAAGCCGCGGAGACGGGGGAGGTGCTCCTGCTGGCTCCCGGCGTCCATGAAGGCGGTGTGGAGATCGACCGCCCGCTCGCGCTGCGGGGCCGGGGCGGGGCCGTCGTTGCGGGACCCGGCGTCGGCAGCGTCATTTCGGTGCTCGCGCCCGATGTCGAGATCGGCGGGCTGGAAATACGCGGCTCCGGCTCCTCGCACGAGACCCGCGATTCCGGCATCAGGCTCGGCCGCAAGGCCGCCCGCGCCCTGGTCCGGGGCAACCGGCTGATGGGCAATCTCTACGGCGTCGATATCCACGGCGCACGCAATGCCCGCGTCGCCGGCAATGTCATCGAAGGCCGCCGGGACCATCGCATGAACGCCCGCGGCAACGGCGTCTATGTCTGGAACGCGCCCGGCGCGGTTGTGGAGGGCAACGACATCCGCTGGGGCCGGGACGGCATCTTCGTCAATACCTCGAAGAAGAACACCTTCCGGAACAACCGCTTCCGGGACCTGCGCTTCGCGGTCCACTACATGTACGCCCACAGCAGCACGGTCGAGGGCAACCTCTCCATCGGCAACGACCTCGGCTATGCGATCATGTATTCCAAACGCGTGAAGGTGCTCGGCAACGCCTCCATAGGCGACGCCGAGCACGGCATCATGCTGAACTACGCCAACAGCTCAAAGGTCCGCGGCAATCTCGTGCTGAACGGGGCCAATCGCTGCGCCTTCATCTACAACGCGCACAAGAACCGGATCGAGGATAACCGGTTCGAGGGCTGCGCCATCGGCATCCATTTCACCGCCGGCTCCGAGCGCAACGCGATCTCCGGCAATGCCTTCATCGCCAACCGCACGCAGGTGAAATATGCCGGCACCCGCTGGATGGACTGGTCCGAGAAAGGCCGCGGCAACCACTGGTCCGACTTCGCCGCCTTCGACCTCGACGGCGATGGCATAGCCGACGCCCCCTACCGCCCGAACGATGCGATGGACCATCTGCTGTGGCGCCAGCCCGCGGCGAAATGGCTGCTCGGCGCGCCGGCGGTGCAGCTCGTGCGCTGGGCGCAGGCGGCTTTCCCCGCGCTTCTGCCGGGCGGTGTCATCGACAGCCACCCGCTGATGCGGCCCGTCGAGGTCCGGGTTCCGGACTGGGGGGAGGGCGGCGATGGATAGCGCGCTTTCCGTCTCGGCCGTCTCCAAGGCCTACGGGCCGCGCCGTGTGCTGCATGAGGTGTCGCTGGAGGTCCGCGCCGGCGAGCGGGTGGCGCTGCTCGGCCATAACGGCGCCGGCAAGACGACGCTGATGAAGCTCGCGCTCGGGCTCGTTCCGGCGGATAGCGGGTCGATCTCGGTCGGGGGCGCGGCCGCGGGAAGCGCCGCCGCGCGCGAGGCGGCGGCCTATCTGCCGGAAGCGCTCGCCTTTCATCCGGCGCTCACCGGGCGCGAGCAACTGGGCCTGTTCGCGCGCCTCGCCGGCGTTTCGCGGGCGGTTGTCCCGGGCCTGCTCGACCGCGTCGGCCTCGGGGACGCCGCCGACCGACGCATCGGCACATGGTCCAAGGGCATGCGCCAGCGGCTCGGCCTCGCCCAGATGCTGCTCGGCCGCCCGGCGCTCGCCCTGCTGGACGAGCCGACAAGCGGCCTCGACCCGGTTTCGCGCTACGAGCTCTACGCGATTGTCGACGAGATGGCCGGGCAGGGGACCGCCGTCCTGGTCGCAAGCCACGCGCTCACCGAACTGGAGGCCCGCACGGACCGGATCGCGATCCTGCGCGAGGGCCGCATGGTCGCCTGCGACGCGCTTGCCCGGCTGAGGGACGAGGCGGGGCTGCCGGTCCGGCTCCGGGTCACGGCAAGGGGAGAGCGCGCCGCCGATCTCCAGGCGCGCATCGGCGGCGCGCGGCTGAACGGCGCTTCGGTCGAAATTCTGTGCCCGCCCTCGCAGAAGATGGCGCGGCTTGCCGAGATCGCCGGCCTCGGCGGGCTGGTTGCGGACCTGGATGTCGCGCAGCCGAGCCTGGAGGACATCTACCGGCACTATTCCGGGGGGGCCTCGCCATGATCGCCCGCATGCTTGCAATCGCCGGGGCGGAGTTCCGCATCGCGCGGCGCAACCGCTGGGCGCTGACGGCGGCGGTGCTGATGCTGCTGTTCGCGCTTGCGCTCACATTCGCAGGCTCTGCGCCGACGGGCACGCTCGGCGTCGATCTGCTCACCGTGTCGGTTGCCTCGATGACGACGCTGGCCGTCTATCTGACGCCGCTGCTGGCGCTGCTGCTGTCCTTCGATGCGGTTGCCGGCGAGCGCGAGCGGGGCAGCCTCGCGCTGCTGCTGAGCTACCGCCTGACGCGGGGAGAACTGCTGGCCGGCAAGCTGGCGGCGCATCTGGCGGTGCTGGCGCTCGCCATGGCGGCGGGGTTCGGCGCGGCCGGACTCGCCGCGGCGGCGGCGGGCGGCGCGGGACCCGAGAGCCTTGCCGCGCTCCTCCGGCTGATCGGCTCCTCGGTCCTTCTCGGCGCCACCTTCCTCGCGCTTGGCTATGCGGTCTCCGCCCTTGCCGGCAGCACGGCCGGCAGTGCCGGGATGGCGGTCGGGATCTGGCTGGTGCTGGTCGTGCTCTACGACCTGGGCCTGCTCGGCGCCGTGGGCGCGGACGATGGCGGCTTCTTCACCCAGACGCTGTTCCCCTGGCTGCTCGCGCTCAACCCGGCCGATGCGTTCCGGCTCTGGAACGTGGCCGGTTCCGGGCAGGTCGCGCTGGCGAGCGGCATGACCGGGGCCGCCGGCGCGCTGCCGGGCGGCGCGCCGCTCGCCTCGCTTCTCCTCTGGCCGGTCGCGGCGTTCGCTCTCGCCCGGCTTGCCGTTTCGAGGACCGCGCCGTGAAGCGCCTGGCGCTCGTCCTCCTGCTTCTCGCCGGCTGCGGCGAGGAGGAAGCCGCCTTGCCCGATCCCGTGCGCCTGACGGCCGAGGCGGTCGGCCATTACTGCATGATGACGGTCCTCGACCATGAGGGCCCCAAGGCCCAAATTCATCTCGAGGGCATCCCCGAGCCGATCTTCTTCACGCAGGTCCGCGACGCGCTCGCCTATGCGAAAGGCCCGGAACGGAGCGCGGGCCTGCGCGCCATCTACGTGTCCGACATGGGCGCGGCGCCGAGCTGGGCCGAGCCCGGTCCGGACAACTGGGTCCTGGCGCAAGGTGCCAGCTTCGTGGTCGGCGGCGATGCCCGGGGCGGCATGGGCGCACCGGAGATCGTCCCCTTCTCCTCGGCCGAGGCCGCCGCCCGCTTCGCCGGCCGGCATGGCGGCAAGGTGCGCGCCTTCGCCGACATACCGGATGACGCCGTTCTGGCGCCCGTCGAGATCGATCTTGCCGAGGGAGGCCGGCAATGAAGATCACCCGGCGCCGGTTCCTCGCCGTTTCGGCCACCGCCGGCCTCGCCTGGCACGCGCCCGCCCGGGCCGGGACGTTCCGCTGGCGGGGCGTTGCGCTCGGCGCCCCCGCCTCGATCACGCTCGCCGGACTGGACCGCGCGGCGGCTGCCGGGCTCGCCGGGCGGGTCGAGGCCGAGATTTCGCGGCTGGAGGGCATTTTCAGCCTCTACCGCGCCGAGTCCGAGCTCAGCCGGCTGAACCGCGCCGGGCGGCTCGAATACCCCTCGCACGAGATGCTGGAACTGCTCGACCTCGCGCGGCTCGTGAACGAGACCACCGGCGGCGCGTTCGACCCGACGGTGCAGCCTTTCTGGCGGCTGCACACACAGGCGGCCGCCGAAAACCGGGCGCCGACGAGCGCCGAAATGCGCGCCGCGCTGCACGCCTCGGGCTGGCGCCATGTGCAGGTCGGG
This sequence comes from Alphaproteobacteria bacterium, assembly GCA_026706245.1. Classification (GTDB taxonomy): domain Bacteria; phylum Pseudomonadota; class Alphaproteobacteria; order Bin95; family Bin95; genus Bin95. Next base: position 1,409 of record JAPOZD010000219.1, on the reverse strand, counting down.
GCCGGCCTTGTTCGTTTCGGCCGGTCCGGCATGGCGCTGACGCTCAACGGGATCGCGCAAGGCTATATCGCCGACCGCGTCGCCGGCCTGCTGCGCGCCCGCGGGCTGGTCGATGTGCTGGTCGATACCGGCGAGATAAAGGCGCTCGGCAGGCGCGCGGACGGGACGCCCTGGCGCGCGGGCGTCGCCCTGCCCGACGGAACGCCCGTCGCCCACAGGACGCTGTCCGGGCGCGCGCTCGCCACCTCCGCCCCGCTCGCAACGCTTCTGGACGCCGCCAGGGGAGCGGGCCACATTCTCGACCCCCGGACCGGGAAGCCGGCCGCGCGCTGGCGCCTTGCGTCGGTATCCGCGCCCCGCGCGGCGCTTGCGGATGCGCTCTCGACCGCGTTCTGCCTCATGGACCGCCCTGCCATCGACCGCGCGCTGGCGCAGCACCGCGCTGCAACTCTGGAGGCTCTCGTCTCCTGAACCCGCCCGAAGGAGGACGAAAGGATGAAGATCGCCCGCCTGTTGATCGTCGCGCTCGGCCTGGGCCTTGCCGGCCCCGCCCTTGCCGACGGCGACCCCGCCAAAGGCAAGAAGGTCTTCCGCAAATGCAAGGCCTGCCACACCGTCGGCGACAAGGCCAGGAACAAGATCGGCCCCATCCTGAACGGGATCATCGACAACGAGATCGCCTCCGTGGAAGGCTTCAAATATTCCAAGGCCTTCCTGGCGAAGAAGGAAGAAGGGTTCGTGTGGACCGTCGAGGTGCTCGATACCTACCTCGCCAAGCCGCGGAAGCTCATCAAGGGCAGCAAGATGAGCTTTGCCGGCCTGCGCAAGGAGAAGGACCGGGCGGACGTGATCGCCTACCTGCAGACCTTCGAATAGGCCGGACGTTCCGGGGTCAGCCTTTCCGGCCGGCCTTGTCCATCGCTTCCAGAACGGCGCCGTCCGTCAGCAGCTCCGGCAGCGCGATGCCGGCGGGCGCGCCCGGGCCGTAAACCGCGTTGAAGGGGATGCCGTAGCGGGCGAAGCGGGCGAGATAGGCCGAGATCGCCGGGTCGGGCCGGGTCCAGTCGGCGCGCATCGCCACTACGCCGCCGGCCAGCCGCTCCGCGACCGGGCCCCGTTCCAGCACCGCCGCCTTGTTGAACCTGCAGGTGATGCACCAGTCGGCGGTCACATCGACGAAGACCGTGCGCCCCTCGGACACCAGCGGCCCGATCCGCGCTTCGTCGAACGCCTGCCAGCGGCCTCCGGGCACCGCCTGCTCCATCGCCGCCGGAAGGGCGATCACCGCCGCGAGGCCCGCCGCAGCCGCCGCCATGGCCCCGGCCCCGAGAAGGCGGCCGCGGCGCCGCGCCCATGCCGCCGCAAGCGCCGCCGGCAGGGCCGCCGCCAGAAGCGCCCCCAGGCCGGCC